>CAZOPG010000287.1:0-3198 GCA_964581585.1 uncultured Planctomycetaceae bacterium
TTAAAAAATTAACGCTTGCAAAACCTGGCTTCATAGAAGGGTTCGAGTCCCTTCGCGGTCTCGGCTATATAGTTAATTGGTGGTACATAATTGCTCCGCCAGATGGTACAATTTTACTCCGCCGTTTACAGTTCAGGGAGGCGGATCTGAATGGATTGAAGTTGTAGAGGTGGATTTGCACCTTGATAACCTTGCAAAACAATTCGTGAACAGGCGAATCGTTCATATCAGTGATCTTCATTGCAGCAGAGCAGTAAGCAGTAAATACCTAAAACACTGCATCGAAAGAGTCAATCAGTTGGATGCTGATGTTGTTCTACTTACGGGTGATTATATAACGCATGATATTTATGGCAGATTCCGTAAAAGAATAGTAGAGCTGGTTAGCAATATATCCAGTCGTCATGGAATTTATGCGTGCATGGGGAACCATGATTATGGTGTTGATGGCTTGCTTGGGTCGTTGCGGCATGACAGACTTTATGAGATGATTGAAGGGATGGAGAGTTGTGGTATTACTGTTTTGCGTAATGAATCAGCAATGTTGGAAATAAAAGGACAGAAGCTCTGGTTTGTGGGACTTGGTGATCTTTGGGCGAATGATTTTGAACCAAGTAAAGCATTCGTTAATATTGACATTGAGGAAAAGGTGATTGTGTTGGCGCATAATCCTGAAAGCGTAAAGCATATGGAAGGTTTTGACTACGATGTAATTATGTGCGGACATACACATGGAACACCCGCACAGTTTTCACTATCAACCAAGGGGGTAATCTTAAACTGGCATGACCACTATTCGGGCTTATACCATCTCGGAGATAAAAAACTCTATGTAAATCGGGGTTTGGGGCGACTGGGCAGAATGTTTTTTAATGCAAGCCCTGAAATCACTGTTTTTAATCTTTGTGCCGATAAGAAAAAGACTGAACAACCTCTTAGTGTGTCAAAAGTAGTCTGAATATCGAAGAAACTATGAAAGTCAGATATTTCGATACGGATCGTGATTTATTATATAGTCGTCCCTGAAAAAATCAGCTTCGAGCGATTACGCGGCTAATCCAAGTCGTCTATATTCTGGTTGCGGTTTCATCCGGCAATTAAAAACGTAAATCTTCACCAAATCAAGCATGAACCTGGTAAACAATACTATTATAGCAAATATAAAAACCCCCAGGATGGACCTGGGGGTTTATTGAAAATATGTTGTTATTTCTTTTGTTTTTTTGTGCCTAGTAGTAATATTGGTGCTGCTATTGCTACTGATGAATATGTTCCTACGATTATGCCTATCAGCATTGCGAAGGTGAAACCTCTCAGGCCAGAGCCGCCCCAGATGTACATGATGAGCACAACGAGGAAAGTTGTGAACGACGTCAGCAACGTTCTTGAGAGTGTCTGGTTTATGCTGTCAGATATTATCTGTGGACTCAGCGATGCCAATCGGCCCCTGTTTTCGCGAATCCTGTCGAAGACTACGATCGTATCGTTGAGCGAATAACCAATGATAGTCAAAAAGGCGGCGATCATCGCGAGGTTAATTTTGAAATCGCCTATCAAAAGCTTATCTCCGAGAGGTGTTCCGGCAAGATATGTGCATCCTACAACAACGCCAAGAGTAATGCAAACGTCGTGCACGAGCGCGACTATAGCGGCGACGCCGTAACGAGCGGTTCCGAAACGAATCCAGATGTATGTAATAATAGCAATCAACGATAGGACTATAGCGACAATCGCTCTTGCTTTTGCCTGCTCGCCGATGGATGGGGCTATCTGAGTAACTCTGGGCAGCGATGATTGCAGGGTCGCAGCGGCAAGGATCTTTTTGTGTTCGTTGTCAATATAACGGCTCCACTGCTCTTCGCTGAGTTCACGATAGCCGGCACCGGGTTCGATACTGACGTAGATAAATTCACTTAACGGTTTGTCCTCGGCGCCGATGGCCATATCAGCTGGCAAAATCTGATATTTATGCCACAGTAAATCTTCCATATCGGGTTTGAAACGCAGGTCATTGAATCGTTTTTCAATCTGGCTGATTGTGACCGGGGTAGAAATACTGACTTTGATCTTTACGCCACTGAGAAAATCGCTCAACTCAGGAAACGTCTCGATAACTGAATCGTCTATCTTATCGGTAGAAATAATTTTGGGCTTAAGGTTTTCCTGCACCAGAAGTTTACCCTCAAAGGCTTCACGAACAGCTCGGTTGACAATTTCATCGACAATGGCTTCAGAAATATCAACGTCAGAGCCAAATGCCTCGGTCAGTATCTGGTTAACAACTGATTTATTGATCTGGCTGGTTGCAACGATAAATTTAGCAGAGTTCTGTGCGTCGCCGGTTATAACAAGGTTATCAAGTTTTGTTATGGAACCGCTTTGAGCTTTTTCAATTGCCTCGGTAACGGTCTGGAGCGTTTGACTGCCCTGCTGGGAAAAAGTGATTTCGGCAGTTGTTTTATTGGTTTCAATAGTTGTAATTTCATACTGTCTCATTGTTTCTTCATCGCCGACGCTATAGACTTTTGCCGCGGCGATACCAGAGTTTTCCAGATCGTCTCCCTTGTCCCTGATAATCTTCTCAACCTGCGATCTGTCGAGTTCTTCGCCCGGCTTAAGGTTAATCTGGACGCTGGTTCCGCCGGTAAATTCAATGTCATACTTGTTGTTTTCGATATCGTCTCTTGTAAAAAAGACGAACAATCCGCCGGCAATCAGCAGAACCGAAATCGTAACGAATACCCCTCGGAAACTCATCCAGTTGATGTTAGGCTTTTTTATCAGCCGCATCATGAACAGGTGATCTTTGATTATGCCCTTGTCCAGGAGCAGCTGGAAGATTACCCGCGTGGCGAACAGTGCAGTGAACATACTCGAAACGATACCGAGCATAAGAGTTATCGCAAAGCCCTTGATTTCTTCGGAAGCGGCCATGTAAAGGATCATCGCGGTGATAAACGTTGTAATATTGGCGTCGAGAATCGTTCTAAGAGCTCGCTGATAACCGCTGGCGATAGCGAGTCTCAGCGACGAGCCTCGCAATTGCTCCTCCCTGATACGCTCGAAGATTAGCACGTTAGCATCGACGCTCATGCCGATAGTCAAAATGATACCCGCAATGCCGGGCAGCGTAAACGTCGCTCGACTAAGTGCCATTATGGCCAGGATGAACAGGATGTTCATAAACAGCGCCATATC
>CAZOPG010000288.1:0-3181 GCA_964581585.1 uncultured Planctomycetaceae bacterium
CTTAGCGGGCTGATTAAAATAGCGAAGCGTTGCGCTTCAAATTAAAATTCAGGCACAGTTGGCGGTTGGCAAACACACGTTTTTTCAGCCAACCAGCAGCAGCTTTTTTTCGCCGAACCGCAGGCACTGCTTTGCGTTTCTTTTCAATCTCTTTGAGCCTTTCGAGATTTTCTTCAAATACAAATTTCGCTCCCTTTATCTCACCACGAACCTGACCGGATTTCGTACACCATAACTTGCTTCCCTCAATAGGCTCAACATCTTTATCCTTAACAGTTACCTTTTTGCCAAGCAGATTTTTCGAGAAAAATTCCGCGCCAGCCCTGGCAAGATTTCTCGTATAGCTGTGAGTAAAGGTATCTTCAACAATATCAAGCCCGCCCGCTTTCCCGCATATCTTCCAAAAGCGTTTGCATCGCTGTACAGTTCGCCGAGTTCCCTCAATAGGAAAGAAATCATATTTAACCGCCAGCACGCATACCGGCTTTGGCGTCATCATAAGCAGGATGTCTTCATGATCAAGACCAAGAGCCGACACGCCCGGCCATATTTGCTCAGCGTCCTGCGCCTGGCCGCTATACATATAACTTTGCCGATTCATAATAAACGTACCCGGCGCCGCTGCGGCAACACGCTTATCGCATAGCATCATCAAAGAAGTTTGTGTTCCGCCGCCGGAATTCCCCGTAACTCCAATTTTTTTAGGATCAACTTCTGGTCGAGAACAGAGATAATCAATCCCCCGCATAGCGTCGTGAACAAAATATCTTGCAAGAGAATCACCAACCGCAAGAGTCTGGCTGCCCGCATGATCATGATCAGGGCAGGTAGCATGTATTGTCATTTTGTCTATCTTTTTTTCATAATAGCTGTATCTTTCACCTTGTCCAACCGGATCCTGTGCCAAAACCACTAGGCCTGCTTTTACCAGGTAAAGGCAGACGGTCTGGTATTCGGGCGTATGCTTAGCACTTTCATGATGCCCGCACAGAAACTGCACCGCTCCCCGAGGCTTTGTTATCCCGTCCGGCAAATAAAGATTAGCGGTTACAAAAACATTAGGCCGCGACTGAAAAATAACCTTTTCAATTCGAAATCCGTCGCACTCAACCTTACCCACAACTTTCGCCTTAAGCGGATTCTCGCTCGAAGGCAGCCCGCCAAGATTTTTTATAAACTCCCGGCGAAGCCGTCTCTGCCTCTCCTGTATCTGCTTTTCCGTCTTTATACTATCACGAGCTGAATCACCGGCCGCGAAAGCAGCCTCGCTCCTGCGATATATGTGGTCTTTTAGCTGACTACCGATATCCCAAGTGCAACTCAGGAAACTGGCTTTTAACTCATTTAATTCCACAGTTCTCTAATCTCCTACGATAAACCCACAAATTAGTTAAAACACAGACTAATTGAACTGTAATATACGATATTTGTCAAATAACTATTTGACATTTCTCAGTTTTCCCTCCTATTATACCATTATGGAAAACAAAGGTTTGGTACAAATTTATACTGGCAACGGCAAAGGCAAGACCACCGCGGCCCTGGGCTTGGCGATTCGTGCCGCAGGCACTGGCAGAAAAGTCCACATTTACCAATTCCTAAAGCCGCAATCGCTGGAACTGGGCGAGCGAAAAGCTCTCAGTCAATGCCCGCTGCCGATAACCATCCACTGCCTCAACCTCGAATGGGATATGACCAAATCACTGAACGACCCCGAAACGGTCGCTGAAACACGGAATAAAATTGCCGAACTGTGCGAGCAAATAGCGATGATCGCTGCCAAAGGCAAAGATGATATTATAATTCTGGACGAAATTGTGTTCTGCATCGCAAAAGGATTAGCTGCGATTGAGCAGATCAAAAACATCATCGAGCAAAAAGCAATTGGCGTCGAAATAGTCATGACTGGCAGGGGGGCAACGGAGGAGTTAATAGCCTTTGCCGATCTGGTAACCGAAATGAAAGCCATCAAGCATCCATTCGATAAAGGCATCAACGCCAGAAAAGGCATCGAATTTTAGAGGAGTACACACAATGTCAAAAAAAGTAGCGGCTATAATTTGTGCAGCCGGCTCCAGCACACGGTTTGGCGGAAAACAGAAAAAACAATTCGCCGAAGTCGCCAGCCGAGCGGTATTCTTGCGAAGCATAGAATTCTTCGACAACAATGACAGCGTAAAACAAATCATTCTATGCATAAACCCGGAAGACGAAGAAATGTACAACGTCAGATACGTCGACAAACTGAGCTTTTACGGCGTCAAAACCTGTTTCGGCGGAGCTGAAAGGTTTGAAACTGTCGCCAACGCGTTAAAACTCGTAAAAGATGATATCGAGCTAATTGCTGTCCACGACGCGGTTCGCTGCTGCCTCAAAGATGAATGGCTAGAACAGGTTTTTCAAAAAGCCGAAGAGACCGACGCCGCGATGCTGGCCTCTCCTGTAACGGCAACATTGAAAAAAGTTGAAGATGGAAAAATTGCCAAGACTATCGATCGCAAAGGACTGTACGAGGCCCAGACCCCGCAGGTCTTCGACGCCGAATTACTCAGAGAAGCATACGTCAATCTGCCTAACGTTGATTTGACCGCGATCACCGATGATTCCCAACTCGTCGAAGCACTGGGCAAAAAAGTTGCCATCATCGAATCAGACGCTTCCAACATAAAGATCACAACCAAAGCAGACTTGGCAATAGCCGAAGCAATCATAAAATCACGTCCCAAACCAAAACCCGAAGGCCCAATCGGTCCATACAACGAAGCACAATGGTAATAAAATCCACTTCGACATTCGACGTTCCCTGTTCGATGTTCTTCACATGCGTCATTGCCCACCCAAACCCAATCAATTAGCCCCCAGATTTATTCTGGGGGTCATAAAATCAGTACTTCCACTAATTAAAAATCAAAAATCACTTTTCATGTCATTCCGACCGCAGTGGAGGAATCTATCAAAACCGTCATTCCTGCCAAGGCAGGAATCCACCTCTCTCGTCACTGCGAGCGCAGCGCGGCAGTGTCGACCTTACGAATAAAAACAATCATCCACAACACCATTTAGCCCCGCCATCACATTGACAAGGTCGTCATTTTCCTTTAGTCCTCAACTTTATGTTGAGGGTATATTAATCACCAATACTTTGCCTGGGTTCACTTTTTTTATTTTTTTTTGCAACTTT
>CAZOPG010000289.1:0-3174 GCA_964581585.1 uncultured Planctomycetaceae bacterium
AAAATGAGCCTGTTACGATTACTCGTCATATGCCGTATGTTAATGAAGTCAAGATGAACCACAATGGTTCCACTTTTACACTTTCTCCTAATTATGAGATCAAACTTAGCGATGATGTAACTGGCTCTGCAATAGTTACGAATAATTCTAATAGTTCATGGCAATGCAAAGCTTCGCTGGCGATCTCTAAAACACGAGGCGGCATACCGGCTTGGCGTACTGAGAGCGATTGGGTAACTGTTCCTGCGGGTGCTTCGAATAAAAAATTGGGCTATATAACACTTGATACTAGTTCTTTAGGCACATATTATTATACAGTAAAATTGGAAGTTATCTCTAATAACAATCCGCAAATAACCGACACATGGGATTGGTCTCAAAGCGGAGCATACAATGTTGTCGACGAAGTTAAGGGCGTAACGATTACCAATACGAATTTAAGAACAGATGCCCAGCTTGATATTGATGAAATGACTCCAATTACTTGGACATCTACGGGTGATATTGGTTCATATGTAAAAATCGAGTACAAAAATACTGCCACTGATGATGGCTGGCAACCGCTTCTTGAACAAGCGACTACCGCCGGTCAGTTCAACTGGACTCCTTCGCAAAATCCAGGCAATCTGCCCACAGGCCCCTACTATGAAATTAGGATCAGCAGCGTTGACTACCCGAATATCAATGATGATTCAGAAACCTTTGGTCTCTATACAAAAGATTATGGCGTAACAGTAATTACCCATGGCTGGACTGCAGGAGCAAATCGCCCAAAATGGCCAGATAACCTAGCGTCTGCCATCATTGAGAGAGCTGGGAAAGGGGTGGCATTTGAATATATTCCGGATACTGGGAAATGGAGTTATTTAGGAAATACTTATTCTCATGACGGTGCAAACTGGGGGTGGAACGATAATACTAATAATATGCCAAGCAATACAGATGATGGTGAAATTGTCTTGATTTTCGATTGGGCAGCAGAATCTGCAATAACAGCAGGCAGAGGGGGATATGGATATTCCGAAGCTGCTGGGGACGCGATGTTTGCTTCTTTGAAAGCGTCATTGTTTGAATATACAACAGAATATAGTGGCCCAGACTATAACCAGGTCGATTTGTTCCATTTAATGCACTTTATAGGCCATAGTCGTGGAAATGTCGTTAATTCGATGGTTATACGTAGGATTGGTGAGTATATGCCAGATTTTGATGTAGAGCATGTGACCTTACTTGATCCACACCCTGTTTATAATGCAGACCCCAGTAGAAGTGGCAATCCTTATGGTTATGGCATTTATTTGTGGGACAATGTTGAGTGGGCGGACTGCTATTGGCGAAGAGATAGTTTTCACAGGGAAAGTTGGGAACTAGATGACGATGGGGCAGAACTGATTGACTTTGATGGTGAGTCTGTTCAGGGGGCTTGGAATTGTCGTTTATATGAGGGCATTTTAGATCAAGGAGGTTTTGGTGGCGAGCACTCCGATGTTCATCTGTGGTATTTAGGAACTATTGATTTGTCTGACACTGCCGGTGAGAAATCAGGAGATGGGGTACTTTCTGTTCCCAATAGTTGGTATACTGAAGATATTTGTTTTGTGGGAGAGCATGGAGATTCCTATGAAATGGGACCAAGGGTAGAGATCGGTTATAATTATACCCGATTAGGGGGGAGATCTGATGAGCGAGGTAATTTTACTGAGTGGAATATTGAGGATAAGACTGATGATAAAATAGCCCCTAATGCAGAAAATTATCCTATAGATACAGTCTTCAATGGATATTTTCAATATAATGATATTTTTCCAGGTCGTGCACAAGGTTGGGAATTTCATGTAGGTCGAAGTACAAGTTCTAGTTTTACAAACTCGATGTTAAAGATTGCTTGTAATATAAATACTGTAGGTGCTGATTCTTTCGCATTGCATAACTCCATTTATATCCCGGAAGATGCAACAACACTGTTTTTTAGATGGAATATAATTAACAGCAGTTCATCTGACCTTTTTTCTGTATTATTTCTACCATTGGATGGCAGTGAGGGGACAGAACTATATCAATCGTATCTATTGAGTGTCTCAGAGTGGAATGCTGAAATCCCGATAAACACCCTAAGGAACAAAACAGGCGTATTATGTTTTGTAATTGAATCAGGCGGATCTGTTGGGGATTCTTTTATTGCTGTTGACGATATTACGATCCTAAGATCCGGTATTCCTTCGCCGGACCAGCCGGTTCAAGAAGCTCATATTGTTGGGGATTTGACACCTACATTCCAGTGGCATGTTACAAGTCCGCCAAATGGATATGCGGGCTACCAGCTTAGAGTCCAGAGCAACACAGAGGGAATCACCGTTTATGATACGGGCTATATCTCTGGGTCAGGTATGACTCATACGTATAGTCCAGGAGCTTATAACGAATATGATACTGAAACACAGTGCCAGGAATACAGCCTGCCTCTTCATTATGGTTATACATATCACTGGCATGTCAGGTACAGAGATAATAATGGCAACTGGAGCCCGTGGAGTGCAGATGTTTCAGGCAGCCACAGATACTTCTACACGATTGCACCGGCCAACAATTACCCTGTCTTGAGCAGTCCAATGGTTACGCCGGAAAATGGTGATACCGAAACAGATTTTGAGTTCACGGTTCACTATTATGACCAGGATGGATATGTACCGCAATATGTCAAAGTCTACATCAATGGTGTTAGCCGAACAATGCAGTTTAGGTCCGGCACCGGCACAGAAGCAGATGGAATATACAGTTACACAACAACTCTGCCTGCCGGAGACTACAGTTACAAATTTGAGGCACGCGATGTTGAAAACGGTTTTACCGAAATAGACTATTTGTCAGGCCCGACTGTCGAAGGAGCCATCGTGCCAGATATCACAGGGATGACTCAGCAGGACGCAGAAGAGGCTATCCTTGCAGTTGGCTTAGCTGTAACTTATGACGATTCTGAATACAGTGATACCGTCCCTGCGGGTTATGTGATCAGTCAAACTCCCGCGGCCGACAGTTCTGTCGCCATTGGCACAGAAGTATACCTTGTGGTCTCTTTGGGAAAAGATGCTTCCGATACTATAATCCCCCCCCCGATTTTGACGGAGACAGCAAGTCAGACCTCCTCTGGCAAGAGGTTTCTACGGGCAGGTATGT
>CAZOPG010000290.1:0-3148 GCA_964581585.1 uncultured Planctomycetaceae bacterium
GGCGTTGTTCATCCTGCCGGAATCGTTTGTTGGCTGGTTTGGCAGGGATAAAGGAGGTGCTCCAAAAATAGTTCGTTTTTTGGGCGCATTGGTAATAATATCGCCGTCAATCCTTCTGAGTTTTTTCCTAGCCTGGCGGGTTAAGAAAGATTCTCTTGCTGTAGGCTTTTCAAAACAGGCCAGACGATGGTGGTTCTGGTCAACTGTCGCACTTGGCCTAGGCGTGTACATCAGCTATCGCTTGACTCGGCCAAAGGAGCCCCTAGTTACCTGCATCAATTGCGGCAGGCCAAGAAGGCCGGACATGGACAACTGCCATCTCTGCGGCAGCGGCTGGGTTGTGCCGGAACTAACCCCGCCGGAATGGAGAGTTGTCATTGCCAGCGCAGCGAAGCCCAACGCAGCAATGATGACATAAAACAGCATATTCAAACTGTGAACGGTTACTAATTTTTTTTGTGTTTCGATTTTACATAAATTGTAAATAGTCCCGCAGTCAGCAAAGCAATGGTAATAGGTTCTGGTATTGGTTGCGGATAATTTATTGCTGATACACTCTCACCAGAAGGCTCAATACCCTGAATGTGAAGACCAATTCTCAAATTCTGTTCAGTTCCACTTTCGCCATTGCCCAATTCGGCAATAATATCAGCTAAGGATCGGTCAGCGTTTAAAGCAAATATTAATTTAAGCTGCTCTCCGGGGCCAATACCGTTATAAAATGCTGAAGGGTCCGAATCGGTACTGAACTGTGCAGGTTTGCTGAATTTTGGAACAAGTTCGTCGCCGGCCGGCAAATGGTTAGGCTTTGCTCCCGTGCTGAACGAAACTCCCTCTTCAGAAGCAATGGGTTCATCAATGTATAGCAGAGATATTCCCCTATCATCAAAGTAGATAGATGTTATTGAAGAAACAACACTGCTGTTATTTTTAAATTCAAAGCCCGCCAAAACATTGCCTGAACTGTCAAAGCCTTCCTCTGACAAGGTAACAGTAAAATTCAGTCGTAAGTCATTTTCCAAATCGCTATTGTTGAAAATACAGAAATCGTAAATGTAGTTGCCCATTGAAGCTTCGACAGACAAAAGCAACAACAACAGGGAAAACAAACAGACTATCTCTCTTCTCATCTCTCTTCTCCTCTCCTTTTTCCTCAATATATTTTATGGCAGGTTTTTAATCAGCTTTGCAAACGTTTTTTTCGGCGTACCAACATCAATCCGCCAAGGCCAACAATGCATATAGTGGCCGGTTCCGGAATAATAATAATCTCAATCGCAACGCCGGCAACACTCTTTTCAATAAACGCCTCTGATCCAGGATCACTCCGTGCGATAAGGTTATTATTCAGGGTTACGTTCAGGTTTGTCCAATCCAGGCCGTCAACCCCAACCTCGGCACTCCATTGGCCTGAGCCTGAAGTTATAGGTGAGCTTGGCGTACTGACCAGGTTATCTGAGTAAACGCCCCATTCGGAAAGATTTGTCAGAAACATTGTTCCTGACACCGAAACTTCGCCTGTACCGGAAATGCCATAATCACCAAGTTCATGAATTACCATGCCTTTGATGGTATAGCCGGAATGCGCAGCCAGATTGAATTCGAGCTTGTCGTAGGTTATTTCAGAGACACCATCTAAGCTTTCAGCACGAAAGTTGCTTGGGAAAAACAGAAACGTGTTTCCACCAACAATGGTAGGAGAACCAAACAGGCCTGTCTCACTTCCGCCACCGCTCCAGTCGAAATTGTCAGCCGAACCTTCTTTATTGGTCCAGTAGTAAGTTGCTTCAGCTTCAGCGATCCATGACAGGGGGCCAAAGCAGAAAACAAGTGCCAATAGGGTAAACAATAATTTTGTTGAGGTACCTCTGTTGAAATTGATAGGGATTGTCCGCGCAGCTTGCACTACTTTTGTACTTCTTCTCATCATAACACCTCATCTCTTTCCTTTTTCTTATACTTCTTCTCATTAACTTCTTCTCATTAACTTCTTGCTTCCAAACATCTATTTCTACCGACGACACCAGCAAAGAACGGCAACGATGAACAGTTGCTAAACCGGTGTTGCGATCAAAGTACGAACTAACTTCCAAGACTCAAGCTGGACAATCAGCGCAAGACTTTCTCTCTCCGAATCCCATGGTGCTTGTGATATCGCTAATGGTCCTAACAGTGCCCCAAAAAAGTACTATGGAGCAACCTCGCTCAAGACAAATAAAGGATACCACCTGACCTGCACTTTTCAGTGCAATGTTTTCTCACTCCTTACCCCTTCCTCCTATATGCCAGGCCTCCTAAAACCTCACATATGTTAAAGATATTCTATCATTATTACGGCACAATGTCAAGAAAAAAAAGGTAAAGCTGTTTAGAAAACACAACGAGGTTGTCGCAACAGACTATATGCAAAGCGGTTGCATCGTTTATTTTTTCTGTTACATCTGTGAGTTGAAGCTGAAAGTAATTAAAAAAGGCTGTGTGAAAAATACACAGCCTTTGAGTTGCAACAAAAGATAGTTTTTATTTTTTTCTGAATCTGAACAACAGCATTGTTCCCATAGAAAGTATAGCAATTGATGCCGGTTCAGGGACAATCTCAAGAGCGATGGCATTGCCCAGAATCTTTTTCTCGATAAATGAACTTGAGCCGGGACTGCTAATCGCAATCATATTATTTTCCAGAACGACACTCAAACGAGTCCATTGTGGGCTATTTATGGCAATTGAGGCTTCCGCGGAGAAATCACCCTGTCCCGATATTATCGGCGAAATGGGGTCAGTTACGAGACTATCGCTGAGAACCTCAGAGGTGTTCAAATTTTCGACGTTGAGGCTGCCTTGAGCCTGGACGTATCCGGTGCCAAAAACACCATAATCGCCATATTCAGTAATATTAATGCCAGTAAAGTTATATCCAGGGTTAGCAACCAATTCAAATTCAAGTCGATCATAGACAGTATCAGTTACGCCATTGCTGCTTTCAGCACGAAAGTTGCTCGGGAAAAACAAGAAAGTATTTCCTCCGACAAGCTGTGGGTCTCCAAAAAGCCCATAAAGACTCTGTCCGTTTGTCCAGTTGAAAGAGTCTGCTGAGCCATAGGTGTTAAGTTAAGAAACGAGAATTTGAGGAAAAATTGCTTGAAATCTT
>CAZOPG010000291.1:0-3143 GCA_964581585.1 uncultured Planctomycetaceae bacterium
ATCGAGCATATATCCGATTCGGCAAGGTTGTGGCATGTTTTGCAATGTATGATGTTGGTTTTGACCTTTGTTATGGCCTGTGCCAAGGCCAGGGCCTCGGAGTTGTCGGCTTTGAGAATGTGGAATGCCAGCCGTTCAGCCGTTCTGGAACCAATGCCGGGGAGCCTGGATAACTCTTCAATTAATTTGTTCATGCTGTCGGTATATGCCTGGTTCATCAGCTTTGTTCCGTCTCTTTGACATCAATTATATTCGCGTCTAGTCCGAGCAATACAGCTTTTACCGCCGGGGTGCTTGCTGCCTCGTCCATTTGCTCTTTGCCCATCTTGGCGCCGGGTGGCCGAGTATTTTTTTTCTGAAGCTGCTCTGAATTATCAAGCTCAAATGCAATATTTATTTTTTCCCCGATGGCATCACTCAGCAGCGATTGAATTTTTTCGGTCCTGCCATTTGTTTCACATAAATTTTTGGTAAAGGCCTCGGTGGCCGGGTAAGTGAGAACCAGTACACTGCCGCGTAATTGCTTCGGGGCGAATTTCTGCAACAGGTGCGCAACTCTATCTGTGTCCCTTGCTTTTACATAGGCTAAAATATCCAGCCAACTATCCCTGATCTTATCAATGCTTAGCTGTCCGTCGAGTACAGGAGGTTTGCTTGGGCTTGGATCGGACAGGGGAGTTTGAGGCTGAGGGGCCGAGGAAGTAGGGGGGTTAGAAACTGTTAACTTTTTTTTTACGCTTACGGCACCGCCACTCTTTAGCTGGGACAGCAGTTGTGTTACGTTCGTGAAGTGCTCGCTAAGGGTTAATCTTAACATTGAAGCCTCAAGCAATGTCCTGGGGTTTTCACTGTTTTTTATGGACCATCGGAGTTTTTCCAGAACGGTAACGTTATAAACTATTGCACTGATGTCGAATTTTTGTGCGATTTCGGTGAGCCTTTTTCGTGCGGCCTTGGTGAGAACGACAAGCTCAGTTCCTGCTTCGGCCGTTTTTATAATCATCAGATCTCGAATTACCTCAAGAACGGAATCGACAAACTGGACGGCAGACAAACCCTCATTTAGCAAATTGTCGATGGCCGCGAGTACGGCGGCGGCGTCGGATTCGGCGACTTTCTCTATTAGATCATAGATGCTGTCCCTGCTGGGTCGGCCGAGCAGTTCTTCGAGAAGTTCGGCTGTTAAAGGGTCGGCGCCTGTGCTTATTAGCTGGTCGAGCAGGCTCAGAGCATCTCGCATCGAGCCGTTCGCATAGCGGGCCAGGGCTAAGATCAGGTCAGGCTCGGATTTTACTTTTTCTTTTTTCAGGATATTTTTCAACTGCTCGGAAATATCGACAACGCTGATATTGGTAAAATCAAATCGTTGGGTTCTGGACTGGA
Source organism: uncultured Planctomycetaceae bacterium (assembly GCA_964581585.1). Lineage (GTDB taxonomy): Bacteria > Planctomycetota > Phycisphaerae > Sedimentisphaerales > UBA12454 > CAZOPG01. The sequence goes on from CAZOPG010000291.1 coordinate 1,384, forward strand.
TTGTGGCCAGGACCTTGTTTGGCTCAGTCGTGGCGAAGATGAACTTCACATGTTCGGGCGGCTCTTCGAGAATCTTTAGCAGAGCGTTAAAAGCCTCGGTGGTGAGCATGTGAACTTCGTCGATAATATAAATTTTGTTGCGTGCTCTCGCAGGGCGGTATATGGCGTTTTGGCGAAGCTCGCGAATGTTTTCGATTCCACGGTTCGAGGCACCATCAATCTCAATAACATCAATATCTTCGCCGGAATTTACGCAAACACAGCTATCACACTTCAGGCAGGGCTCTGTAGTTGGGCCCTCAGCGGTCAGGCAGTTAAGGGATTTTGCCAGGATGCGAGCCATGGTGGTTTTGCCGACGCCCCTGGTGCCGCTGAATAGGTAGGCGTGTGCAACCCGGTCGGTCTTGATGGCATTTTTTAGGGTCCTAGCGATGGCCGTCTGCCCTATGACGTCATCGAACTTTTGCGAGCGATATCTTCTTGCCAGTACAGTGTAAGCCATATTAAATCACTCATCATTTCAATAAAGGTGGTCGGGTTTGCCAGGCACAACCAAGGCATCGCTTATGGCTGCTCGGTTCCCCGTCTGACCAGGTTCACGGGCTCAGCTTGTCTGGGACCCGACCATTAATTTCTTACAAATAATATCTTGTACAAAATAATTGTTAGTTTACAATAATCCGTAGTATAGCAGGGTTGGCTAAGATTTCCAGAAAAAGATTTTCTTTTGAGGATTTTATGAAAGTAAGAGTCGAAGATAACTGTACGGCGTGCGGGCTGTGTATTGAGAGTTGTCCAGATGTTTTCCAGATGGGCGATGAGATTGCCGAGGTGCTTTCTCCGCAAGTGCCCCCGGAATCTGAGGAAACGGCTCAGCAGGCTGCCGACGAATGCCCCGTCGAGGCGATTATTGTAGAGTAATTACCTCTCGTTGTTTGGTAGTCGCTCCGGGCCCAATCTGCCGAATCTAGACCACCAATTTTTGGCGGGCCAGTAAAGATAATCGGCACGGCCTTTGATCGTCGCCAAAAGGATGGGGCCGAAGTGTCTGCTGTCAAGCGAATTGTTGCGGTTGTCGCCCAGGACGAAACAATGATGTTTGGGGATTGTTATTTTTGCAAAATCCTGTGATGCCGGATTATGAGTGGTTTTGGCTAAAAATATCTTATATTCAGTCTGTCCGTTCTTCTCCATTAAAATCTCGCCCTGAGATTCCCCCTGTTGTGTAATGAGCAACGCAGGGCCAACACTGGTTCGTTCGAGCTTTTGGTCGTTTACATATAGCTGATTGTCTTTAATCTCCACGGTATCCCCTGAAATAGCTACAATTCTTTTAATATAATTTTGGTGTCTATTTTTGGGATCGATGAAGACTATGAGATCGCCACGGGCTGGATTATTTTTTTTGTAAGCGATTTTGTTTGTCAATATTCTGTCATTGTACCCTATCGTTGGGTAACTGGAAACAGCCGGAACTCTAAAGGCCTCCAGTGATTGGCTTCTGAGATATAAGGCGCTGCCGATACTGCCGCTGGCAACAATAAGAACTAAAAGCGTATATACATACCATCGATTATAATCTTTCAGCTTGTAGTCTGCTTTTGCATGCTTTGCAATATAGGCTGAATCAATAATCGCTATCAACTGTATTATTCCGCTGATTATAAATATGACAATCGTTATTGACATCAATCGCGGCGAATTACTAATCGAAAATAAGGCTATGATTATCGGTATCGGTAAAAGATGTAGGAAATTAT
>CAZOPG010000292.1:0-3132 GCA_964581585.1 uncultured Planctomycetaceae bacterium
GTTTTATCTTCAACCGCAGCTTCAGCTTCAACCTCAGTCTCAACCACAGCAGCGGCTTCGAGTTCTGCTTGAGCTTCGAGTTCTGCTTGAGCTTCGAGTTCTGCTTGAGCTTCGAGTTCTGCTTGAACCTTTGCAGCCGCCTCATCATCAATCCGTTTCTGTTCTTCTTCCTGCTTTATCATTTCAGAAACGATCTGTTTTGTGCTGACATCTCCATCCATCGCTTTCTGTGCCTTGGCATAGATACCCTCGAGCGCCTCCTGACCAACGCCCGGCACCTGCAAAACGATGTCGAGTTGATCATCAACATGGTCAACCTCAACACATACAAATTTCACCCCCTTGATACCACGCCCCTCCGCTACAAGTTTTTCGAGCCTGACACAAAAGTCTTTACCTAACTGCATGAGATGGTTATCTTTTATCATAACCGCTTCGCTGAGGTTGTGGCGATGGTTATACCCGCCTCCACAACGAACAGCATATTTCTCAAGATCGCGCCAGCCGGGCATTGTTTTTCTTGTGTCATATATTTTGGATTTTGTCCCACGTATCGCCAGGACAAATTTATGAGTTGTTGTCGCTATACCACAGAGTCGCTGCAGAAAATTCAATACCACCCTCTCCGCACTGAGCATCGGACGCAAAGGCCCCGCAATCACCGCCAACCTGTCAGCAACATTAGCACGGTCACCATCCTGTTTGATTACTCTAAGCCTCAGCCGTTTATCATACCTTGCTAACACTTCTTCAACAATAGGCATTCCACAAACAACTATCTCTTCTCGTGTAACAAGACTGGCTTTGGCAATAACATCGGCCGGAACAGTTATCAGGCTAGTGGGGTCACCGCCGCCAAAATCTTCATTAACCGCCAAATCAATTAATGTACCGACTTTTGAAATATCCAGTTTTTTCATAGTATAAGCCAGCTTACCATTTCAATCTCCTTTTGTCAATTCCGGCAATTCTTTTAATTCCGTTAACTGATCCCGTAAAAATGCCGCTCGTTCAAAATCAAGCTCCTTAGCCGCGGCCAACATTTCCCTTTCTATCTCAGCAGCAATTTGGGCTTTGTCATATTCGGACTCATCCAGCCGAACCGCCTGCTGAGCGATATGCCTTGCTTTGATCTTCTCAGTCAAGCCTTTATGAATCTCTTTCTTTATCGTTTCAGGCGTAATATTGTTATCTTTATTATATTTCAGCTGTATTTTACGCCGTCTCTCCGTTTCGTCAATCGCTTTTTGCATCGATTCGGTAACTTTGTCCGCATAAAGATAGACACTCGCATTGACATTACGAGCCGTTCTACCGATAGTTTGTATCAGCGAAGTCCGACTACGGAGGAAACCTTCCTTATCCGCGTCAAGAATCGCTACCAGCGATACTTCCGGCAGATCCAGGCCTTCACGAAGCAGATTTATTCCTACCAGCACATCGAAAGCACCGCTTCGTAAATCACGCAAAACTTCAACACGCTCAAGCGTTTTGATCTCACTGTGCAGATACCTGCACTTGTAGCCTTTTTTACTTATGTAGTCGGCTAAATCTTCAGCCAATCTTTTTGTCAACGTCGTAACTAGCACCCTTTCGTTCGAAGCGATGCGTTTTTCAATTTCAACTAGCAAATGCTGAACCTGATTGCTGGCAGGATATATATAAATCTCCGGATCAACCAGGCCGGTCGGCCTGATAACCTGTTCAACAACCTCATTTCCACTTAGTTCCAGCTCAAATTCATTAGGTGTAGCCGAGGCAAATATTACATGTTTGAAACTCTCCTGAAACTCTTCAAAACGTAATGGCCGATTGTCCAGCGCACTTGGCAGTCGAAAGCCATGCTCAATAAGAACCTGTTTTCTACTTTTATCTCCGGCATACATAGCGCGTATCTGTGGGATTGCCACATGCGATTCGTCAATGAATAGGAGAAAATCTTCCGGAAAATAATCTATCAGAGTATAAGGCTTTGCTCCGGGAACTAAACCACTAAGATGACGTGAATAATTTTCGATGCCGCTGCAAAATCCGACTTCTTTCAGCATCTCGATATCGTACATCGTCCTTGCCTGAAGCCTCTGAGCCTCAAGCAATTTTCCACTCTGCCGCAAATACATCAGTTGTTCATTAAGCTCGATTTTTATCCCCTCAGTTGCCATCGCTATCCTGTCGCTGGGCATAACATAATGGCCGGCAGGATATACAAACAATTGCGTCTCTTCGGCCAGAACCTCCGATGAGGTAGGATTGATATAAGTGATCTTTTCAACCTCTTCACCGAACATTTCAATCCGTGCAGCGAACGACTCGTATGAAGGCCACAACTCAACCACATCACCGCGAACCCTGAAAGTACCCCTCTGAAAATCAAAATCATTGCGAACATACTGAATATCCGCCAACCTTCCGAGCAGTTCATTTCTATCAATAGTATCACCGCAACTAACACCAACAACACTCGCCTTATAATCCTCCGGCGAACCAAGCCCAAAAATACATGAAACCGAAGCGACAATAATCACATCATCCCTGCTAATCAGGCTTGCAGTCGCTGCAAGCCGCAAACGGTCAAGCTCGTCATTGCGTGAAGCATCCTTTTCGATATAAATATCACGCTGCGGAATATACGCTTCGGGCTGATAATAGTCGTAATAGCTGACAAAATACTCGACCGCGTTATCGGGGAACAGCTCCTTAAACTCCTCATAAAGCTGCGCTGCAAGCGTCTTGTTATGTGAGATAACCAGTGCGGGCATTCCACATTTGGCGATAACATTGGCCATCGTGAATGTTTTGCCGCTGCCAGTAACACCAAAAAGCGTCTGGAAATCTCTGCCGTTTTTGATCCCGGACGCAAGCTGATCAATCGCAACTGGCTGATCACCCTTTGGCTCAAAATCGCTGCATAACTTAAATTTACCCATATTGCCATATCCATCATTTGCCGATAGCGCAAAGAAAAACCGGACAAGATTATTCGCACCTGTCCGGCTTAATAATCGATCATAACAAATCTGTCAATATCTTGTTGCTGTGCTATTTGAGCGAGAATTCTTACGTCTGCGACGTCGATTCTTTTCTGACGGTTTCTCATAATAGCTCAAACGCTTAATATCTCTGATCAGACCC
>CAZOPG010000293.1:0-3131 GCA_964581585.1 uncultured Planctomycetaceae bacterium
TGAAGACCTCGCTGGCGGCCTCTTGTAGAGCAAGTCCCTCATTTGGCGTCAGATACAGGTCCAGTTCCTTGAGTACACGCAGGCTGCTGTTGGTGTCCTGTTTTTTAATCGCTTCATCCCAAGCTGCCAGTAACTCTTTCTTGCGTTGCTCTTTTTGATTAAGCAATTTTTGGGTCATTGTCTTTGCCTTGGCAGAGTCGGGGAATTTTTTTATGAGCCTTTCGATTTGAACCCCGGCCGTTGTCCATTGGTATTGCTCGATAAGTTTTTCGATATATGCGATAACCTGATTGGCTCTTTCGTTGTCAGTGGCGTTACGATAGTCATCGGCTTTTTTTCGCAACTCGGCGGCGACCTGTTGGTATTCAACTACTCGTTCAATATCGTCAATCATCGCATAGGTGGCGTCAAAATCCTGCTGATGCAGTCTTTCGATAACGGCCTGATGCAATCGGGCGCGGTCGGTGTCACGGTGGATGAGATTTTTTACTGTTTCGCTTAGCTGAATATCACTGCTCAGTTGGCCAAGGAGAGTCTGGCTCTGTGTCAGTGCCTCGGCGATGGTACCGAGTTTTTTGTTTTGTTCCGTGAGTACTTTTGTGGATTCCTGCATCAGTACGAGAATCGCGAACGTAACAGCTGCTGCGAGCAAAGCCAAAACCACATAGAAAACGGTTGCCATAAAATTAAAAAATAAGGCTAAGATGCCAACAGGCACAGTAAAGGCCACCAGTGTCAGAAAACAGAGATGCCACTTGATCTGACATAATTGCTCAGGCTTCTTGAATTTCATAATGTTTCTCCTTAAACTAAACTCCAAACAAGCCTCTATATTTATAAATTATAACGCCTGCAAATGCAACAGTATTTTTGTTCCCCCAAAGGTTGTGTTATTACAATCTATTTCCGCACCATGGGCAGTAGTGCCATTTTGCACTGGCGTTTTCGCGGCAACGTGGACATATAACTTCCTGGGTCAATGCGTCAAACGGCGTACGCCAGGTGAAGACAGCCTTTTCGAATAATGCTCCAGCGTTGAGCACAAGCGTTAATTTATCTCTTGTGTTGGTATTTACTATGGCGGCACCGGCAGTATTTTTGAGGGGAAAAACGAGTATATGCATATTCGCGGCGGATTGGGGCGAGTCCTGAGACATTAGCGATTTTATGGCCTTGAGCCGAACGGAGAGCAGTTTTGGGATTTTTGTTAAAGGTTTAGTCTCCGAGCCATTTTTGGCTTTGAGGATTGCTCGTGCGTGCAATTGCTGTATGGATTCATATGTCAGAGAGGCGTCAGGGTTCTCGGCGGAACATTGGACCATGAAAACAAGATAGGGTTTAAGGGGTGCCAGCTCCCTTTCGATTTGTTCGGTGCTCTTTCCCTGTATCCGGTTTGACTCAATGTAAAATTCAAATGGCAGCCAAATGGCTGATTGTGCCAGGTTGGCTGAAACTTTTATCGATACTATTTCTTTAATGAACACGCCGAGGTCAACTTTTTCACGTCTTTGCCATGACTGAGCAGAAACCGCTGCGACGCCAGCAATCGAAAAGACTATTGCGAGCAGCATAAGGAGTTTGAGTCTGTAATTTTTCATAAATTTTGCCTGTAACAAGTCGAGTTAAAATAGATAAGATGTTTGTTTTTATAAGGCACCGATAATAACCTACTTGTATCAGGTTGCGTTGGTTTTTTCCAGTAAAAATTTTGTTGTGCAATAATCAGAATTCCGGAGTAAAAAACAAGCATAAAAAATTCAACTTTTTTGCCATCTCATGCCGATGAGTTCGTATAATATATGGGACAAAATAATGGCTCTGATAAGTGGCCTTTTAGGTCAGAATTAGCCAAAGCTTTTGATCGCTGACGTTGAGTTTGGATTCGAGGCAGATGGTATTGGGCATTAAAAGTGGCAGCTAAACATAAATCGGAAAGAGCCATAAAAGCACAGGGAGAGCTTTAAAAGGCTCTCCCATTTTTTATTCAACCTTGGCAATTTTATCAAACTTAAATGTATGTGAATCAGCATCGATTTTTATGGTGTCACCGTCGGTGAATTTGCCTGTGAGGAGTTCCGTTGCCAGTTTATTTTCCAGGCGCTGCTGGATGGTTCGCTTCAAAGGTCTCGCGCCGAAGACGGGATCGTATCCTTCATCTATTATCTGCTTACGCGCATTGTCGGTAAATTCAACATTAACATTTCTGCCTTTGAGACGTTTGGCCAAAAGCTCCAACTGGATATCTACAATTTTCACCAAGTTATCCTTACTGAGCATTTGGAAAACGATGCTCTCATCAATTCGATTTAGAAATTCCGGCTTGAAGTATTGTTTGAGAACATCTTTAACATGCGCTTCGATCTCCCAGTCAGCGCCGGACTCTTCGGTCAGCTCCTGAATCTGTTTGCCTGCGATGTTGCTGGTCATGATTATTACGGTGTTCTTGAAACCAACCGTTCTGCCCTGGCCGTCGGTGAGCCTGCCATCGTCAAAAACCTGCAGCAACACATTGAACACGTCAATATGCGCTTTTTCCACTTCGTCCAGCAGGATAACCGAATATGGTTTTCTGCGTACCGCTTCAGTGAGCCTGCCACCCTGGTCATAGCCGACATATCCTGGAGGTGCGCCGATGAGGCGGGCAACGCTGTGCTGCTCCATAAATTCGCTCATGTCTATTCGTATCATCGCGTTGGGGTCGTTGAATAAAAATTCTGCCAGTGCTTTGGATAATTCCGTTTTTCCCACGCCTGTTGGCCCGAGGAACAGGAAAGTTCCTATTGGACGGTTGGGATCACCAAGACCGGCACGGTTTCTGCGAACAGCGTTACATAAAGCCGAGACAGCTTCGTTCTGGCCAACGACCTGTTTGTGAATTTCCTGCTCCATTTTTATCAGCCGCTCGCGCTGGCCGCTGAGAAGTCTTGCGATTGGAATCGATGTCCACTTTGAAACAACCTGGGCAATTTGCTCTTCGGTTACTTCGTTTTGAATCATCTTGCCCTTGTCAGCCTGGGCAATAGCCGCCTCTTTTTCTTCCAAGAGTTTCTGCAGTTCAGTTATTGTGCTGTATTTGAGCCTTGCCGCTGTCTCAAGGTCGCCGGTTCGCTGAGCATCTTCGAATTCAGTTT
>CAZOPG010000294.1:0-3120 GCA_964581585.1 uncultured Planctomycetaceae bacterium
TGTTACATCATTGCCAATGCCCAGTATCATGGGAGGTTGTCCTTCAATATTTAATGGTAGTAAACGAAGCTGTATGTAGATTTCTTTGCCTTCTCTATCTGTAAATTTTTGCTCAACAAACTTGGTCTGTTGGGTATGGATGACTTCTAAATCAAGTTTCAGGTATTCTTCCCCACTTTTAGCTAAAAGTGGGGTTGTTGTTGCCAATTCAGGGATTGTTTTCCCAATGGTGTCTTGTGGTGAAATTCCCATTGATTGGGCGGTAGCATGATTGACCAATACATATCGACCTTGTTCATCGACAACAAAGATGTGGTTTGGTGAATTATTGATGATATTATGAAGCATTTCTTCAGACTCAAGGAGCGCTTTCTGTGTTGCACGTTTTTCAGTGATGTCTGTTGCAATCCCCAACACCAATTGAATTCCCCCAGATTCTTTGAGTTGAATTAAACGAACTTGCATCCAATGGATCTCGCCATTGATGTTGGTAAAGGTTTGTTCTGGAATGAAGAGAGAGCTTTTTGTTTTGGCAACATGCAAAACATTAACCTGGAATTGGTTTGCTTCAGCATGTGAGATTCGATTCCGTTTGGCCAGATCTTCGTTTGTCATCCCCACAATTTCTGCGGGATTTAGTTGGAAGAAATTCGCCCCAACTTTATTGATCATGACATAGCGGCCGTTTTCATCAACCACCCAGATGGAGGTTGGGTTTTCATCCATGACTTGCTGCAATAATTCCTCACTTGCAGAAAGTTCTTCTTGTGCGATGATTTTGCTGGTGATATCGTGAGCAATATTCATGATGGCGGGTTTACCGTTAAATTCAATTAACTTTGCGGTAATTGCAACCTCAAGGCGCTGACCAGACTTTGTTTTTATTGAGGCTTCGAATTGATCAACCCCTTTTGTTTTAATATGAGCGAGTCTTCTTCCCATTGGTTCGGTGTTTGACTTATCGAAGAGCCGGTGGGACTTGTTGAGGATGTCACTTTTTTTATAACCAATCAGGTCACAAAGAACTTGATTGACATCAATAATCTTTCCTAAGTCATTAAGAATGAATACGGCGTCTGGGATCGTTTGGTATAGATACCGGTACATTTTCTCTGATTCTCTCAATGCTTTTTCTGTAGAAATGCGATCTGTGATATCTCTGGCAATGGTTAATAAAGCTGGCTTTCCCTGAAACTTTATCAGTGAGGTGTTGGCTTCGATGGGAATATTGCGTTTATCTTTTGTCTGGTGGGCCGTTGTAAATGTATGAAAAGTCTTTTCCAGAACAGCTTTAATGTGTTCTGGCACTGCAGATTTGTATTCAGGCGAGTCAACATCACTGGCATTCATTGCTGTCAATTCTTTATGGGTATAACCAAGCCGTTTACAGGCCATTTTGTTAACAGCGAGGAGATTTCCTTCCATGTCTGAAATGAAGATTCCATCGGCAATGGAATTAAACAAGTATTGATATTCTTTTCTTGTTTCTGCCAAGGCCTGTTCCGTTCGGTAGCGTTCAGTGATATCTCGGGAAATGCCTAACAGGAGATCCCTGCCATCTCCCATGTCTGGCATGGGAACTTTGATGGAGTCGAATATCCAGCTCTTGCCATTTTCATGTGATATTTCGACCCCATAACTGCGAACTTCTTCATCATTTTCCAATACGCTGTTATCGGTTAAGATGAATCCTTGATAATTGATGTTTGGGTTATCTAGTTTTGTTTGAGGACTCAGCCCAATTTCCTGATCTGTTTTTCCGATAATTTCATCAGACGTTTTTCCAATATCTTCGGCAAACATTTTGTTTGCTAATTGATAACGATGATCTTCATCTTTGAGGAAAATCCAATCTGGAGAACTGTCAATGATTGTGCGTAGAAAATGCTCGGTTTGGCGTTTTTCTTGTTCGGCATATTTGAGGGGGGTGATGTCCAACAGGGTTGTATAAACTTTCCCCCAGTTTTCTTCATAGCCACTGGCGACAGATTCTTTGAAGCTAACAGCAATGGTTTTACCATCAAGGGTCTTATGTTCTACTTCACCAATCATTTCTGTTTGTCCAGAGAACAACCACATGATTTCTTTTTTGAATAATTCCAAAGAATCGTCTGAGAAGGTCGTCCCAAGTTTTTCGATCGCTTCTTGTTTATCTTTGGCGTGATACATCTTTACAGTAGTCTGATTGATATCAACAATTCTGCGGCGTCTGGAAATTTCCAGAACTGTCGTTGGATTCTCATCTAGAAAAGTTTTCAGGTCAGTAACCCCATTTTCGATCAGTTCAGTGATATAGGCTTTGGAATTCGAGAAATCAGTTTCCCATAAAGCAATAGGGGATTCTTCGAAAAGATTGTAATAGCGGGAAGCTATTTCGGGAGTGAGGTTGACTGCGTTTATTTTAGGCTCAACTCCTTGCTCAACACTTAGCGCATAATGGATGGAATCCTTGAGTTCAGAAAGACTGTCTTTCATGATGTAGTCTGCGGCACCTTGCTTCATCGCTTCGACCGCAGTTTTTACATCATCGGTTGCCCCGAGAACAATCAGGGGAATATCCATATTGTTCTCTTTTTTGATTTTTAGCGCATCAAATGTTGAAAATTGTGGTAAGCTATCATCTGCCAGAATGATGGTTGGCTGTTGTTCTAATGCTTCTTCAAAATCTGATTTGTTTGCAACAAGGGTATGTTGAAAGTCTTCGAAGGTTTGTTTTAACAGATTAATAATTTCAACAACCAGTGGGGAGGTTTCATTAATAATCAGTAGTAATAAAATATTTTTCATTAGACACCTTGAAAAAAGGGATAGTCGACGAAGAGGAATTTAAAAGTAGAGCAAGGAAAAATCAATTAGAAATGGCAAATGAATTTAAAAGGAGAAAGAATTCTTTTCTCCTTGGATAATTAATAGTATACAGGAAAATAACAGCCTTGTGCTAATTGAGATGAAAAATTAACAAAGTTTCTCTTGATTACCTCTAATCTGATTTATGGCACGGTGAAGGTGGTGACATCATCGGTATATTCCTCAGACGAAATTGTTCCTTCATAAGTGTTTGTGACGCCCTGAATGACAGTTCGAACTGTATAGGGAATCGCATCGTAAGAATCACAGCCA
>CAZOPG010000295.1:0-3105 GCA_964581585.1 uncultured Planctomycetaceae bacterium
GGAACATCTGATTAAGAATCTTGGTATTCCATCGGATTCCATCAGCTCAACTACCGGGATGGCTTTCTATAATCCATACGATGCAGAAAAACCAATGAATAGAAGAACTGAGATTATTATAATTCAATAGTGATTGACCCATACGGGACGATGAATTGGAATCAAGGGATATTGTGCCAGAGGAATCTAATTAAACCCTCTGGCACAATGATTTTTCTATGTGATGGGCAATTAGTTCGATTAACTCAACTCGTGATAGAATTTCACTACTGGACACTTTTTTGGTGTCCACAAAATCTGTGTAGCGAACAGACGCTCAATCAGTTCGTCGGAAAATGACACCTGGCGTAGGATAAGCGGTAAGCCATGAGAACGCGCGCTTCAAAGGAATCTCTTTAATTTATGGCCTACTTCGTTTTACACCCGGTGTTTCAAACCCTTGCTATACGGGGTAACAGAACTGTAGCTGCGATAAGATGCAACAAGAATGTTTCAACCTGCTAAAACTTCCGTTTTTGTATTTTGTCCTGGCACTTTCCCATGAATTCGGCTAATTTTTGCTCTCAGGAACGAAGAGTATGGTGAAAAATTTCCGATTCTTCTTTTTTTCGGAAATTTATGATCTCCGGTGCATACGACGTTTTGTATTTCGGAAGCCTTGTTATATCTTAGCTTGAGGGCTTATTGCATCTTATCGCAGCTACAGTTCTGTTACCCCTACACTTGGCTTTTAACAGAGCGCGAAAAAAGTGTCCGGTAGTGAGATTTATCTATCATGAACAGGGCTGTTCAGTTCTTGCCAACGCCATTATAATGATATAAAATCACCCCGTAGGAATATGTATATAATGACCAATAGCCATCAACATAGAACGGTGTGATATAATGGAAGAGAAGTGTCTACCATTGATAGAGATTCTGACAGAAATACCAGACTTTCGCAAAGAAAAAGGTAAACGTCATCCCCTTTCAGCAATCCTGGCATTAGCTTGCGTAGCTGTCTTATGCGGCTGTCGTGGCTACAGAGCCATAGCTGAATGGGGGCGTAACTATGACAGTAGATTCATACAAGCTCTTGGCTTCACCCATTGGAAGACACCATGCGCATCTACGCTTCACAACATCTTCGGCAATAACTCATTCGGAAAACTGAACAGCCCTGCTATCATGAATTCTCCTCTTGCGCCAGTCTTTCGTAGTATGATAAAATATGCGAGGAAGCCTACATTGTTGGCTGTTTATGAGTAGGCAGCAAGTGCTGTGGGCGCTCTTAATTTTGCCGTTGGTGAGATAGTGATGTTCATTAATGTTACAACGATGGTTCGACGTCAACCAACCTCTTCAATGAACCGAAATACCGGAGAGGTTATCATCCAACTCACAGACCAAATCATCAAACACTATGCTGAAGTGGATTCTCAAGCTTTGCCATGGCTGAAAGAACTATGAATTGGACAAACAATAACGCTGAAAGGAGAAAAAGATGGACAGAATCAGAGTTGGTGTCATTGGATTAGGCTGGTTTGGTGAGCATCACGTCGATGCCTTACAGCAAGTTGCTTTACTGGAAGTTGCAGCGGTCTGTACGAGAACCGAAAGCCGCCTGCAAGAGATCGCTAAGAAATACAATGTTCCCAAAACATATACCAACTACAACGATCTTCTGGCTGATAAGGACATCGATATGGTCACGGTGGTTACCCACGTCAAAGATCATCTGGCTCCAACCAAGGCGGCACTGAAGGCAGGTAAACACGTCTTCCTGGAGAAGCCCATGGCTGACAGCGCAGAGGAGTGTGATCAGATCATCGCCGAAGCTGAAAAAACGGACAAATGTTTCATGGTCGGTCATATCTGCCGATTCGATACCAAGTATGCCCTGGCCAAAGAGGAGATTGAGTCGGGCGACCTGGGAGAGATCATTTCTATGCACGCCAGGCGTAATCTAGCCAAATGGATTACGCCCACCCATTTGCAGAAACTAAGTGCTCTGTTCGGTGATGGGGTTCACGACCTGGACCTTATGCTCTGGTACACCGGCGCCAAGCCCAAAACGGTCTATGCTCAGAGTATGAACACTCGGCCAGAGTTGCCCAATGACGATGTGGGGTGGGCGATGTATCGTCTGGATAACGGTGCTATTGCGGTTATCGAAACCATCTGGTGTCTGCCGGAAAACGTACCTTTCGCCATTGATGCTCGTATGGAGATTATCGGCACTAAAGGAGCTATCTACATCGATAACTCCGGCGCAGGTTATGCAGTATTGAAAGAAAAAGATCGCTGGAGCTATCCCCAATCTACCTATTGGCCCGAAGTACATGGTATGCGCAGAGGATATCTCAAAGAGGAGTTTTATTATTTCGCCAAGTGTATCGCCGAAGGAAGGCAGCCAACTGTGATTACTCCTGAGGAATCCAAAATGGTAGTACACGCCGTGAAAATGGCAGAAAAGTCGGCCCGGGAAAACCGTATCATCCAGTTTTGATGAAAGGAGGAGGTATACTAAGGCAATCTCCCCATTGCTTTAGTATACCCAAGCAGTATGGAATTTGATCACGTTGGATTTATAGCACAAGAGAAGAAGGAGGATGAGGATTGGGTCGAGGCGACTCGTGTGTGGGTCACTAATCCCAGACAGCATCCGTTTCATGTGGAGTGGCTCCGTTATGAACCAGATAGTCCCGTCACTGGCCCTGTTCGCGAACGTCCTCACGTGGCCTACAAAGTGGACAATCTGAAAAACGCTGCGCAGGGACTAAAGGTATTACTGGAGCCATTCGATGTGGGCGGCTTCGTGCGAGTTGGTTTTTACGAATGCGACGACGGATCGGTAATTGAGCTTATGGAATATATTGGTGACGGCAGTAATTGGTTTAATAAATAAGATAGGAGGAGACAATGCGCTTGAATCCGCTTCCATCCCAAGAATACGCGCACCGGGTACAGCGGCTGCAAACGGAGCTGAAAAAGAAGGATATCGACGCCTTTGTGGGCTACGCCAGTGAGTGCGAATCTGCAACGTCTCGTTACCTGACAGGGTTTTGGCCTTTCTTCGACTTTGCCAGTGTGATCGTGCCGCAGGCAGGCAAGGCGGTACTGGTT
>CAZOPG010000296.1:0-3089 GCA_964581585.1 uncultured Planctomycetaceae bacterium
ATGCTCGATAGCGGCTAACACGAAGAACTCGTTCGCACTGCCGGCGAGATGAGCCAAAAACCAATTTATGTCGATGATACGCCGGGCCTGACCCCGCTTGCATTACGAGGAAAAGCAAGAAGACTGAAAAGCCAATATGATATACAATGTGTTTTTGTAGATTATCTGCAGCTTATGAGCATGGGCGGAAGAGTCGAATCAAGGCAGCAGGAGGTCAGTGTTATCAGTAGATACATGAAGGCGCTGGCCAGAGAATTAGAGATTCCCGTTGTTGTGCTAAGCCAGCTTAATCGTTCTCCAGAAGGGCGTGAAGACCATCGACCAAGGATGAGTGACCTTCGTGAGAGTGGTTCTCTCGAACAGGATGCCGATGTTGTAATGCTGCTGCATAGGGAAGATTATTATCATCGAGGTCAGGAAGATTGGGAGGATACAAATACCGCCGAACTGATAATAGCAAAACAGCGAAATGGCCCTACTGACACTGTTAAGTTGAGCTTTCAAGGCAAATTTACTCGTTTTGGCAATGCCTCAAATATTGAAGAATCGTTTTAATGGATTAAAAAACAAGGAAGGAAAGCATGAGATTGTTGAACCAAAACAGTAACGAAAGGGGAGTTTTTACTTTTCGTATTTGTGCCTTTTGTATGATGCTGAGCATTTTTTTTGGTGTAATTTTTGCCGAAAATGTCAGCGCTACGGAACCTGAGGGAATGCTTATTGCTAAAATTGAGACGAGGGGTAATCTTTATATCAGCAGTGAAAAGATTCTTGCGACTGCCATAATCAGGGAGGGGCAACAATTTGACAAAGTTAGAATCAGCGAAGGTGTTAAACGCATTGCTGGACTGAAAGGAATCGAACACGCCTACTACAACACCGAAATTATTGACAATAAAGTCAATCTGACCTTTGTTGTAACGGAAAAAAAAGCCGTTCGTTCAATAACTTTCGGCGGCAATAATAAATATAACGACAAAAAACTATCAGGCCTGCTGGATTTCAAGAGAGGAAATTTTCTGGACAGATCTGTGGTTGAAGCAGGCAGAGGAAAATTGCTTGAGTACTATCTAAAAAAAGGTTACGCCTTTGTTAAGATCGATTTCGATCAGACGCAACTGGACGTGGGTAATGTGCATTACCAGGTTGAATCAGATCCAAGAGTTAAAATCAAAAAAATCAAGTTCCTCGGCAATGATTCCATTAAGACGGGCGAGCTTAAAAAAGTTATTAAGACAAAACCGAGAAAATGGCTTGTTTTGCAGAAACATCTCCAGAGCGAGGAGCTTGAAAATGATATACTAAAACTCCGCAAGGCCTATGACAGGAAAGGATACCTTGATACCACAATAGATGCTGAGCGGTTATTCAATGAAAAAAAGGACAAAGTTAACGTTGTTTTCAATGTGAAAGAGGGCCCAAGATATAAGATTGAGAAGATCGCCATCGTTGGCAACAAGCACTTTAATGTCGATACCATCAGCAAAGAATTCAAATTAAAAACCGGTGACTATTACAGCGAAGAGATATCCAGGGATGATGCCGAGGAAATTCTCCGACTTTATCGACAAATTGGTTTCATTGATGCCGAAGTTGCACATCAGCGAAGCTTTTCCAGCCCAGGCAAGGTATTATCCGAATTCAAAATAAGAGAAGGCGAGCGTTTCAGGATTGGCATGGTTAATATTACCGGCAACAAAGATGTTCAGGACAAGGTTATTCGCAGAGTGCTGGATGAGAGTGAGTTTAAGCCTGGCGAATTATACAACGCACATATTGCCGCTGGTGATGGAACGGGTGAACTTGAGAAAGAGGTTAGACAAAATACTTACGCTGAATCAATAACAATTACCCCAACGGGTGATAAACCCGGCCAAAAAGATGCTGAGGTTCGTATTACCGAGGGCAAGACAGGCTCGATTATGTTCGGAGCCGGCGTTAGTAGTCAGGACGGCCTTATTGGCAGGTTGTTTTTGACCAGAGAAATTTTGATTTCAAAAATTGGCCGGAAGTTTGGAGAGAACTTTTCTCAAACAAAGCCTTCAAGGGTGCAGGTCAGAGACTTCGAATATCGCTGGAGCCGGGTACTGATGTCAGCGAGTATTCGATTAGTTTTACCAACCCATACTTGCGTGACAAACCAACTTCGCTTAATGTGTCCGCTTCATCTTACGAAAGGGAGATGGAAAGTTATGACGAAGGAAGACTTAGATCATTTGTCGGCTTTACGAAACGTAAAAAAGAAGGCCGATACAGGAGTCTTGGGTTCAGATTTGAAAACGTGGATATTGCAAGTGTTGAAGCTGGCGCCCCAAGCGATGTTACAAAGGTCAAAGGCGATAACCTGTTGGCAGGAATAAAACTTGGTTTTGGCAGAGACATGACCGACAGCAGGATGAATCCCACAAAAGGGCGTAGTTACGACATCAGTTATGAGCAGGTTGCGGGTGATCATACATTCGGCATCGCTGCTGGTACATATCGCTGGTACAAAACGCTTCGTGAAGATTTAGCAAGACGCAAAACGATTTTGGAGTTAAAGCTGCACGCCGCTACGGTAGTTGGCGATGCCCCTACCTTTGAGAGATTTTATATGGGCGGAACAAGAAGCCTGCGAGGCTTTGACTATCGAGGTATCAGTCCAAGGTCTGGCTCTGATAATGACCCCATAGGTAGTGAGTGGATTGGAACGGCTAACGGCGAGGTTTCAGTACCTCTGGTTGGCAAAAGCCTGGCAATCCTGTTCTTCGTTGATACAGGGATGATTGATACTGGCGGGATTAGGGCTTCGGTTGGTACCGGCATTCAAATGATGATTCCGCAGTGGTTCGGCGAGATCCCGCTACGACTCGAAATAGCGACGCCGGTCATGAAAGACGGCGATGACAAAACTCAGTTTTTCCACTTTTCAGTTGGAAGGTTGTTTTAGAAACTTAAAATTAATCATATAACATTTAGGAAAGGCAAGGCTATGAAATACAAAAATATCGTTCTCAGCATCGTTTTTGGTGCAGTGGTTTTAGCGTTTTTCGGATATGGCTATAGCCGGGCAGACAAAGTTGAAAAGACCTCTCCAGTGCAGATAGGGA
>CAZOPG010000297.1:0-3085 GCA_964581585.1 uncultured Planctomycetaceae bacterium
GGACAAGTTATAAATGCCCAGATATCTCCCGTCACCACTCACTGCATAGACACGTGCCGAATCACCTGAATCATTGTGCGTCCATAAAACATTAGCGTTTTTTCTACTGGCAGCAATTCCTGAAGCTTCGTTAATTGAAGCTGACTGCAAGGTGCCAACCGCTATCCCAGCCGAGAACTGCGGACACTCCCCTGCCGCCGCCCCAATACCTAAAAATAAAATTAAAAATATTATTGCAGAGACTGTGAATCTCATTTTTCCTGCCACCATTGAATAGTTTTTTTCAAACCCTCATCAAATGACGTTTGCGCCTCAAAGCCGAAAAACTCTTTAGCTCTCGATGTGTCAAGCTGACGTCTTGGCTGGCCGTCAGGTTTGGATTTGTCCCATATCAATTTACCTTCGAAGCCGGTGAGTTTCTTTATTTTTTCGGTAAGCTCGGCAATCGTAATCTCGAAACCTGCACCAAGATTAACAGGTTCACTGCCATCATATCGTTCTGTTGCCATCATAATTCCCTCTGCGGCATCGTCAACATAGAAAAATTCACGACTGGCTGAACCGCTGCCCCAGATAGTTACCTCCTTATCGCCGTCCTTAACAGCTTTGCAGAATTTTCGTATAAGGGCTGGCACTACATGACTGCTGGCAAGATCAAAATTATCGCCCGGCCCATACAGATTGACCGGCAAAAGATATATCCCATTGAGACCATATTGCTGTCGATAAGCCTGAAGCATAACGAGAAGTGCTTTTTTTGCTACTCCATAAGGAGCGTTAGTTTCCTCTGGATAGCCGTTCCATAAATCCTCCTCCTTAAAAGGCACCGGAGTAAATTTAGGATACGCACAGATAGTCCCCACCTGGACAAATTTCTTAATGCTGCGCAATCGCGCCTGTTCAATTAAATGAAGCCCCATCGCCATATTAGCATAAAAGAACCTGCCAGGATTGGCCTGGTTTGCACCAATGCCGCCCACCTCAGCGGCAAGATGTATAACAACTGTCGGCTGCATCTGCTCGTACATACCTATAACATCTGCCTCTTTGGTAAGGTCATAATCTTCAACAAGTGGAATTAAAAGATTTTCCTTCGCCAGACCGCGATCGAGTATTTTTTTTTGTAGATACTTGCCCAGGAAACCCGCCCCGCCGGTAATAACAACACGTTCTTTCGCAAAATCCATCATCTTAAAATCTTCATCTCCATGTTATCTACACATCGTTGTCACGAAGGAGCTTTTCCTGTTTTGCAAGCTTCCAGTCACTTGCAATCATCCCGTCTACTAACTGTTCGAATGTTACTTTCGGCTCCCAATTCAGTAATTTCTTTGCTTTCGAAGGGTCGCCCTGCAATAGATCAACCTCAGCCGGCCGAAGATATCTCTTATCGATTTCCACATATTTATGCCAGTCCAAATCTACTTTGGCAAAGGCCAAATCCAGAAACTCACGTATTGAATGTGTCTGGCCCGTTGCAATAACATAATCGTCGGGCCTCTCCTGCTGCAGCATCAGCCACATCGCTTCGATATAATCGCCAGCAAATCCCCAGTCCCTTTTCGCGTCAAGATTGCCAAGATATATTTTTTTTTGCAAACCTTCCTTTATGCGAGTTGCAGCCCTGGTAATTTTACGCGTAACAAAAGTTTCTCCTCGTCTCGGCGATTCATGGTTAAACAAAATTCCATTACAGCCGAACAGCCCGTAAGCTTCTCGATAATTCACCGTCTGCCAGAAGCTATATACTTTTGCACAGGCATAAGGACTGCGAGGATGGAACGGCGTGGTCTCTGTCTGCGGAGTCTCAACAACTTTGCCGTACATTTCACTGGATGAAGCCTGATAAAATTTCGTATCAAGTCCCGTATCGCGAATAGCTTCGAGCAGTCTGATAGTACCTACCGCATCGGTCTGAACCGTATAAACCGGCTGGTCAAAACTTACTCGAACATGTGATTGTGCTCCAAGATTATAAACCTCATCAGGCTGAACGCGTGTTAGAATTTCTCTAAGTCCCGTGCCATCAATCAAATCACCATAATGCAGGAACAATCGTGTCTCAGGAAGATGAGGGTCGGCGTAGATATGGTCGATCCTCTGCGTATTAAAGGAGCTTGACCTTCGAATAACGCCGTGAACCTGATAGCCTTTGCCGAGCAACAGCTCCGCTAAATAGCTTCCATCCTGGCCAGTTATGCCGGTTATAAGGGCAGTTTTAGCCACAAAAATCCTTTCTGTTTTCGATAGTAATATTCAGGAAAATGGGCCCGGAAGGACTCGAACCTTCGACCAATGGATTATGAGTCCACTGCTCTGACCAACTGAGCTACGGGCCCCAGTAAGCTTTAGAATTCTGCAATATAACAACTAGCCGAATATGTTGTCAACAACCTTTTGCACCAGAAATGCAAAAATGCCCTTGCTTCTGCTGTCAAAAACGCTGTTTTTAACACGCCCGGCAGGACTCGAACCCGCGACCTACGGATCAGAAACCCTTTAATCCTTCTATAAGCGTAGTAGTGACAAGTAGTTAAACACTGTTTTTACGTCAAAATAAGGTTTGCAAGTGGTTGAGAAGTGAACAAATTAAAAACATATGCTTTTAAAAAGTGGATAACCACTGGAGACTGATGCATTTTTGACGCACACTGTTCCAAGTTTTGAGGTGGTAAGAAGTTAAGCTCTCTTGTTTCTTTACTATTAAAGAACGATTTTTTACTGTTTTAATATCCTGCATAAGGGCAGTTCTAAGGGCAACTGAAAAGGCCGCTCACATAAATATTTGATTATAGTACAAATTGTTTGGTTTAGCAATAACATGAATTAATAGGCAATTGCCACTTTTGCCTTGAAAGCCTTACCAAAATTCCTGTGTTGTGCCATAATTCTGCTTCCTTTCATAAAAGCATGATAAAATTATACCACAACTTACCACCTTATACACTGGTCTCAAATCTGGGGAGTATTATATACTGCTCGGCAACGAGTATTATTGATTTTCTTCGAACTAGTCGTCCTCGGGCTCATCTTCAATATGCGTATGGTCGATCTCTTCTACCAACTAGATGTCGTCCACATTTAC
>CAZOPG010000298.1:0-3045 GCA_964581585.1 uncultured Planctomycetaceae bacterium
CTTAAAATGAGTCGCGGCCAGCAGGGGATTGGAATCTCTGCCGCTGGGATGTACGGTCTGCTGACGACGGGCGAGCCTGTACAGATCATATCCAGAACCGATAAAAACAAGCCCGCATATCATTGCCATGTGCAAATTGATACCGCGAAAAACAAACCTCAAGTTGTGCTTGATGAAGACTGCGATTTTGAACTGCCGACCGGCACACAGGTTACTATAACTCTTGAGGGTAAGTATCAAAAGGGTAAACAGTCCGTCGATGAGTACGTATTGCAAACCGCTATGGCAAATCCGCACGCGACTATAATTTATAATGCCCAGGATGGAAATACATTCGAATATGCGCGTCAATCCGAGCAGCTGCCGTTTATGCCGATTGAGATAAAGCCTCATCCGTATGGCGTTGAGCTGGGGCTGCTATTCAAAATGGCACGCGAAAGTGCATCCAAGCAGCTTTCGGTATTTATGCAGAAAGATTTCTCACGGGTTGGCAGTAACCTGGCAGGTGAAATATGTAAGAAGGCGAAACTTCGCAGGACCTTACGAACCTCGACGATTACACTAAAGGAGGCTGAATCACTGCATAACGCCATTAACGAGACAAAGATTATGGCACCTCCGGTCAACTGTATCGGTCCTATCGGTGAGGAAGAACTGCTGGAAGGAATAAAGCGTGTAGTGGAGGCAGATTTCTACACTACCTGTTCAAGAAGGCCCTCCGTTTATCGCGGCAATCCTTTTCTTATTGAGGTAGCTTTGGCGCACGGGTTCAAAAATTCAGCCAATAGTGACAATGGTGACGGTGGAAAAGAGCCTTTGATTCAGTTAAAACGCATAGCTAACCGGGTTCCGCTCCTGTACCAGCAGGGGGCCTGCGCAATTCATAAATCCGTAGTCGATACGAACTGGCGAAATTACGGTCTTAGCCAGAGCAGGGGGGCATTACCAACCGGGCCTGTAGTTTTGATGGTGCATATCGCTTCGGTCTGGGTGCCGTTCACTTCCGAAAGTAAGGAGGCGATTGCACATTATCCGGAAATTACAAAAGAGATCAAACTGGCTATTCAGGAGTGTGGACGAAAACTTAATATCTACCTGCGAAGACAACGGCGGATGAAGCAGGAGTTGATGAAGAGAAGTTATATCGAAATATATTTGCCTTATATCGGCGAAGCGCTGCAGGAGATACTCGGCCTGAAACAGCAACAGGTTGATACCACTGTTAAACGACTGAAAAGCATCCTTGAAAAATCGCGAAAAATGTAAACCTTCACCTGGGAATAAAAGATTTTTGCGAATGAGTAGAACATTTTTTGGAGCACCGATAATGCCACAGGAACTGATAATCAGTGTAAGCGGAATGCGAGGTGTCATTGGAGTCAATCTTGACGCAACCATTGCAGCCGAGTATGGAGGTGCTTTCGGGACCTTCCTGAAACGCTCCAGGGGCGATTCTAAAAAACTTACTGTTACGATCGGTACTGATTCAAGACCCTCTGGAGCAATGCTCAAAGCCGCTGTAACAGCGGGGTTGTGCTCGGTCGGAATTAACGTTGTTGATCTTGGGATCGTTTCAACTCCGGGCGTGGGTATCATGCTTCGACAATTAGGATGTGCAGGTGGGATTGTAATAACAGCTTCGCACAATCCGATAGAATATAATGGGATAAAACTTCTGCTGGAGAACGGCATTGCTCCGCCGGCGAAGATGGCTGAACAAATCAAACAGGCGTATCTTGAAAGGGATATTGAGTTGGTAGAATCTATTCGTTGCGGAAAGGTTGCCGGCAATGATGATTGTGATTCGGTTCATATTGAAAAAGTCCTGGCCCTGGTGGATGAAAAAGCGATAGCCGCGAAGAAATTTAAGGTTGCTCTCGACAGCGTTAATGGTGCTGGCGGACGGGTCGGTCAGAAATTGCTCGCTCGGCTGGGATGTGAAGTAGTTGCAATGAACGTTGAGCCGACCGGTATTTTTGCCCATACGCCTGAGCCGACTGCGGAAAATCTTACAGACATCTGTGATAAAATTAAGACTGATGCTGCCGATATCGGTTTTGCGCAGGACCCGGATGCGGATCGTTTGGCGATAATTGATGAAAGCGGGGCGTATATAGGTGAGGAATATTCCCTTGCACTGGCGGCAAAATATATTTTTACTCAGCAAAAAGGTGATGCCGCGGCTAATTTGTCAACTTCTCGAATGATTGACGATATTGCCGCCGAGGCGGGCAGCTCTGTTATTCGTACCGCTGTTGGAGAGGCCAACGTTGCTGAGGCAATGATCAAGAATAATTGTGTTATTGGCGGTGAAGGTAATGGCGGAATAATTGATTTGCGTGTGGGGCCTATTCGGGACAGCCTTGTTGGTATGGCTTTTGTGCTGCAATTGATGGCACAGACTGGCAAAACTGTTAGAGCTCTTGCCGCCGAAATAGGTGCATATCATATGGTGAAGAAAAAAATCGCTGCCGATAAGAAAATGGCTGTGAAAATCATAGACAAAGCAAAAGAGCTTTTCGTCGATGCCAAAATCGATACTACCGACGGTTGCCGATTCGACTTTAATGACGGCTGGCTGCACCTGCGAACCAGTAATACCGAACCTGTAATGCGGCTTATCGTTGAGGCAAAAGATGAAGCTATAGCACAAGGTTACATCGATAAAATCGAGACTATAGGTTTTTCCTGAGTTGTGTAATGCCCAACAGCGAAAAAATCATGGCTGGCAGCAAGCTGATTCGTTCGGTAACAAATATCGGGCTGCTTGTCAATGCGGTTCTGACCGTTCTAAAAATAGCAGTTGGTGTTTTAGCCGGCTCGATGGCGTTGGTCGCGGATGGAATACACTCCTTTTCAGACATGGCAACCGATATTGCCGTTCTGGTTGGCGCTTATTTTGGTGCCAAAAAACCTGACTCAAAACATCCGTATGGTCATGGCTGGGCGGAGACTTTCTCGACTATCTTTGTGGCGGTGATTTTGCTTCTGCTCGGTATGGGTATGATTTATGAAGCTGCGGCAGACATCGATAGCAACAGGGAT
>CAZOPG010000299.1:0-3023 GCA_964581585.1 uncultured Planctomycetaceae bacterium
CAGAATTTGCAATACGATTTTCATAAGATAATCTCCATGCTTAACTGCATCAATAATTAGTCGATAGATTCTAACATATCGGAGCCGATCTCAAGACAGGTTGCTTTGCCAAGAATATCCACCTGTAAAACAAGCCGGATTCCGCTTTTAGTTTCTACAACAATTCCCTCGGTGCCCATTAACGCTCCGGCAATTACGCGGCAGTGCTGTCCCTGCTTAATGTAATCATGAGGCTCAAGAGTAAATCCGCTTGTAAGGGCTTTTTCGATAGGCTCAAGTTCGGAGACAAAAATCCGCTGATCTTCCACCATGATGAGGTTTGCTGTGCGATTGGTTTTCAGTACTTCCAGGCGGTCATTTTCATCGCCGCAGAAGAAAACATAGCCACTGAAAATGGGGAGCATTGATCGCGATACCCTTCTACTTTTTCTATACACCTTCTCCATCATCGGCAGAAAATAACTGATATTCTTTTTCTGCATCTGCCATGCCAAGGCTTTTTCGTTTCTGCTCTTTGTGTGCGCTACCCACCACAGCCCCTCAAACTGACAGATTCCAGTATCGGGGGGCCAGATGATCGGCGGATTTTCTGATAGTTTTAACATGGGTGCATTCTAATTTAAAAAAACGGAATTGTCAATAAATTCAAGTGGTAATAAGTAGATATTGACTCTCAGCTTCAAGTTCCATTTGACCTTTGAAAGCGGCTGGGACCAGAATTGTTTGGCCTTTGGTGAACAAAACTTGCGAATCGAGCGATGTTATTCTGCCATTACCTTCGATTATTATAAGCACTTTCATTTGGCCGGGATTTAGCAGTGTATCAGGATTTTTATCGATTTTGAAAACTTCAGAGTCCACCAGTTGCCCTGATGTCGTTACGGCGAGGTCTTCCGGGCTCTGATTGAAATGTATGCTTTGCAGAGCTTCGGCGATGTGCAGTTGGCGGGGTTTGCCGTTTTGGAGCCGGTTCCAGTCAAAAACACGGTAAGTGGTATCGGAGGGGGTTTGAATCTCTGCGATCAGCAGGCCTGAGCCCAGGGCGTGGACAGTGCCGGCGGGGAGAAAATGACATTGGCCTGTCTCGGCGGGAACCTTGTTCAGGAATTCGGCGCAGGTTTCGGCTTTTATGGCCTCTGCGAATTGTTCCTTTGTTGTGCCAGGTCTTAAGCCTTTATAGAGATATGAATCGGGCTGGGCGGCGATGATGTACCAGCATTCGGTTTTGGGATCGCCTTTGCCTATCTTTTTGCAGGTCTGTGCGTCGGGGTGTACCTGGACGCTGACTATGTCTTCGGCATCGAGGAATTTTATCAATAATGGAAATGGGGGTTTGTAATTATTGCTGCCTGTTACCTCTTCGGGATATTTTTCGATGACCTCTGCGAGAGTTTTCCCTGCCAATGATCCGTTAGCAATAACCGATTTATTTCCGGGCAGGTCGGCCAGTTCCCAGCTTTCACCTATTTTTGTACCTGCAGGAATATCTTTATCGAAAAAGTTTTTTAGCTTTTGGCCACCCCATATACGTTCTTTGTAGATTGGTTTAAATTCAAATGGATAAACATTCATTACAGGCATCCCAGGTAAACAAAATCAATCTATATGTGAATGGCTATGCCGTTCGTGGCAAAGACATTGTTCTTTCATTTTTAAATCCGACTCAACAAACAGCAGAGGGAATACGATATCACTGATACAGCACGGCAGCCAGACGGCAATAAAAAGTATTACAAATATCGCGGCGATTATGCCTACAGTTATATCGCCTGCAGTGTTCATCAATATATGGGCCGACGATGCCCATGTGCTGATCAGAACGTGGGCGGCATGTGGAAATTTAGTGCGCGGCAGGAAATATGCGATCAAAACGCCAAGAATCGCGGCGGGATTGACAATGTACCAGTCCTCTATAAAACCGAGGTGCAGTCCGGAATTATCTTCCATTTCGTCGCCGTGATGATGTTCTCCCTCATTATGAACTTCTGCATGTGAGGGTACGTGAAGACCGGTAAGTCGTTCACCAATGAAAGGGATGACCGAATCGCTCAAAGTGGCAATACCAACTGAGCCGAAATAGCCTATGATCAAAATGTAAATGACGTTTTTGCCTTTTCTGTGTATGCCAAACATCGAGGCGGTAACCATCGCGCTCAGCAGGACGTGAGATGGATGAAAAATACTGAATAATGTCGGCGCGGAGGGACGGCCTAATTTATTGAAAAAGAGCATAAATGCCAACCCGGCAAGAGCGCCAAAAATAGTAAAGGGGGCGTGGCCTTTCAACTCGACCAAAATGTGTGTTAACCTCTCTTTAAACGGCATTGGTTTAGTCCCAAAAAATCGGCAACAGATGATTTGTCGCTATTATATCGTTTTTTTTCTCAAATACCAACATAAAATGAGTGAATTATCTGCCCAAAGCCATTTCAAGAGCTTTTTGTGCATGGATATCTGTTGTATCGAAAACCTTCACAGGAACATCTGTCTGCTGGATTAGGAAGGGTAGCTCAGTGCAGCCAAGCACGATCCCCTCGGCGCCTTCGTCAGTCAGCCGATCAATACAATTTATTACAAATTGCCTGGAATCGTCATTAACATTCCCTGTTACCAGCTCGTCATAGATAATACTGTTAATTTTGTTTTGTTCCTTGGCAGGAGGAAGGATCGTTTCTATGCCAGCCCCGGCCAGGCCTTTGGAGTAAAAACCTTTGGTCATCGTGAAAATTGTTCCCAGCAGTCCGATTTTACCTATCCCGGCGTTGCTGATTTTTTCAGCGGTAACGTCCACTATGCTGACCCAATGTATAGGAATATCTTTGACAACCTCATCATAAACGATATGAACGGAGTTACAAGAAGCCACTACGAAGTCGGCACCGGCTTTGTGCAGGTTTTCGATGGTCGCCTTGACCTTGGCCGGCATTTCATACCCGGCTTCTATAAATTCACAAAAGCTCAAGCTGTAAATAACTCGACAGTCACAAGTTCTTTCACCTTATTTCGTGCTAAAGGCAGGCATT
>CAZOPG010000300.1:0-3009 GCA_964581585.1 uncultured Planctomycetaceae bacterium
CCCGGTATTTTTGCTATTATTATGGTGTTATTTGTGGTGGCTATGGCCGTAGCAGTAGCCGTTTTTATGCTCTTTTTGTGGTGGCGGATATTCTCCAAGGCTGGCTACAGCGGAGCGTTAGGCCTGCTTATGTTCGTTCCTTTTGGAATTTTGATAATGCTGTGTATACTGGCGTTTTCACAGTGGCCCATTTTGAATAAAGAAGTTTAGCCATTTCAGATTTCCGTTAGCCCCCGATTTATTCGGCCGGTTACTTCAATGGTTAGCCCCCACCCCCGCGGTGGGGGTTCTTGTCTAAGTAAAAATCGCCGACCCTATTCTCAGTATCGTCGCCCCTTCTTCAACGGCTATCTCATAGTCCTGGCTCATTCCCATACTTAGGTGTACAAAATCAGATCCGACAATTCGACTGTCACGGATTTCCTCGAAAAGTTCCCTAACGCGGATAAAGCAGGCTCGTACCACATCTTTGTCGCGTGTCAAGGGTGCCATGGCCATAAGGCCGATGAGTTTTAGATTTGGCATTGTCATTATCTGCTCGGCCAGGTGAGCCAGTGCTCCAACCGGTACGCCGTACTTCTGCAGTTCGCCGGAACAGTTTACCTGCAGCATTACCTGGGATACAATACCCATTTTTGCGGCAGCTTTGTCAATTTCCTCAGCCAACCTGAGCGTGTCAATAGAATGGATTACTGAGGCGACTTTTAGAACTTTGCGGATTTTATTTCTTTGCAGATGACCGATCATGTGCCAACTGACTTTGTCAGGCAGCAGTGAACCCAGGGGTTTGTTTTGAAGATAAGTTTCAATTTCGTCGGCAAACTCAGTCAGATGCGGCTGGCGATTCTCGCCCAAATCTCTAAAGCCCAATTCAATGATTTCCTTTACACTCTCAATCGTTGCCGATTTTGTTACAACAATGATCTTAACCTGCTTAGGGTCTCTGCCGCTCCTTTGGCAGGCCGCAGCGATATTGTCTTTTACCATTTGCATTTTGTCAGCGATTTTGCTCATAGAAAACAGATCAAACCTTTACGGTAGAAATTTCTTTGTATCCTTCAGTTTATTGGGCAGATATTCATTCACTACGAAGTCCAGTCCGTGTTTGGCAAATGCCTGCTGCTCAACACGAACGCCCATCTTCAACATCTGGTTAATAGCTTTTTGCCATTCCTTATGATGCATAACGAAAGGGTCGTTTTTCAAAGCATCCTTCGCCCTTTTTATATCAACATCTTTTAGCGGATGTGTCGGCAGCTTATAGTCTATAATATCTTGCGGGGTTACGCCAAGAAAACTTACCTTAGGGACACAAAAATATTCGCTCAGGTGGGCCGCGTTGCCGGAACCTACCTTCAGGGTTCGGTAAATATTGAAATATCCGTAAGGGTCACCGTCAACAAAAGCATATACCGGAATCTTGAGCTTGTCGGCAAGTCTCCTGACAAATCTTCTGCACGCACGCGTAGGTACCCCGCCCATGCTTATCAGGATGCAGTTGTTTTTCTCCCAGTAATCATATTTGACGAGCCTTTGGAACATGCCGGCGGTTTCGATAGTGAGGATATATTTTGCTTTGCTGGAAAATTGTAACTGTTCGACGTCTGTTGGTATCGAATAAGCTCCGGAACCGAACTTTGTGCAGTCGATCTTAAGCTTGTTGCCTTTTGAGTCCCTGTCAATTACGGTTAGGCTTCCAGCAATGTCTCCGCCTTTTTCTTCAGGGACGAATTTTAACTGCTCGCGATTAACTCCGAACATGGCTTCGACGTCATCCATGATAGTGTCGGACTCGGGCTGTTCGCTGAAACCTGCCTTGCCCCAGTTTTTTGAGATATAATAAGCCTCACGTTTTGTGGCCATATCATCGGTCTCGATAAGTTCTTTCGACAACGCCATCATTTTCAAGGTCTGCGCAAAGGTTTTTACCGTACTGACAGCAAGTGTCCGGATTTTGTTCTTGCCGAGCATCTGAAAATAGCCGATTCGTGCCTGATATTTGACATTTGATAATGATCGAACCGGTGTTGCCATCGTGGGCTTCTGATTCTGTAATATCTTTGTTTGTATACTCTTAGCAGTGATTTTAATCTTTTCTGATACAGGAACAGCTTCTTTTTTGGGCATTAAAAACTCCAGAAATCGGCAAAGTAAATTGAGGGTGTTTAATACAAATCAATACGCTAATATAAATCAAAAAATATTTATATTCAAGGGTATTTTTTTGTGAGTTTTCAAAAAAACTCGTTGACACCACTTCTTTTTTGCGGTTAACTACATTTATTGCTTGACATTGCTCTTTTGAGTTGATACAATAATCGTACAAATTGAGTGGTGGTGATGTTGGTGTATGTGTGGGATTAATTAACTTGTAAACCTCGGCGAGGCAGCGTCAAAACGTGGTTTCCCCCCCAGCCACTTTGACCGTCTCGCCACTTTATAGATATGACGAGATATCATCGCATGGTTTCCCCCCGGCCGTGCACTATTGATCTCGTCTGATTGTAAGTCGTCGACGGATGGCTTACGAACCTCGGCGAGGCAGAGCCAAACGCAACGTGGTTCCCCCGACCACATTGGCTCGCTCGCCCTTTTTTATGCGCAGATTTTTCCCAATTGTGGATTTTTGTTTTTTTGTTGAGGTACTTACTGTCCTTGGATTTGCAGAATAACTTTGCGATTTCTCGGACCATCGAATTCGCAGAAGAATATTCCCTGCCAGGTCCCAAGAATTAGCCTGCCATTTTCAATCAATATATTTTCACTGCATCCTACGAGTGAACTTTTTACATGGGAGTCAGAATTGCCCTCGTTGTGACGGTATCCTTTTCTGTTTTGCGGGAACAACTCCTCCAGCGTCATCAAAATGTCATGTATCACATCGGGGTCGGCATTTTCGTTAATGGTAATAGCGGCAGTTGTGTGGGGACAATGAACAGTTACCTGACCATCGTTTACACCGGCTTTGTCAACTGCCGATCGAACCTCCTTGGTAATGTCTATCATCTG
>CAZOPG010000301.1:0-3004 GCA_964581585.1 uncultured Planctomycetaceae bacterium
GCGAACTTCGTCAGTGCCCTCCCCCAGAACAGTGGCATCGTAGCCTATTTTAATCCCAGCCTGGATGAACTGGCGAACTATTACGCACCCCCCGCCTCTTATAACCCCCCGGACGTGAGCGAAAACTTGAAAAAATACCGCAAAGCCGTAGTTATTTTGGATCTGTTGATGAAAACGGCTGATGATGCAACCAATAGAAAGAGTCTCTGTTCAATAGACTCACTGCTACTGTTGGTGGAAATGGAAAGTATGGCTGATTTTCTGCAGTTATCCACCAAAGAGACAGATCCTCTTTTCAAATTTCTTGCGGCAAATAACAGCTATTCAAGCTCTGTCGAAAATCTCCGTGATATTATTGACCAGGCCACCAAAAAGAAGAACGGGATGGCAAGCGCGGACAATCTGATTGAATTGGGTTTTAACCTTAAAAATACGCAAAAAGAACTCGATAGTCTAGCCATAGCCATCAATGGGGACTTGTTAAAAAATATAGCAGCCCTGCAAAAAGAGTGGCTGCTTGCTTACTATCAAAAGCTGCATACAATGGTTAATCAGCGCATTGAAAGGCTGACTGACTGCCAAGCCCTCTGTCAAGAAATTGTTCAAACCAACACCAACTTCCCCGGTGCCGACAAACTGCTTGTAGACCTCTCAAAACTATTGGAACAAGAAAACCAATTCGTGCAGCAGCTTCAAGCACAGATAAAGACCGCTCAATCCTTACAGGTCAAGACTATCAATGCACTGATTCCACCACTTAACAACTTACTTACTGAAGCTAAAAGCAACAAGGAAATAACCTCACTGGCAGATGCGCTGCAGGATCCGTCAACGGCTGACACAAAGGATCCGGCGGTTCTGGCAAGGCGATGCGAGTTGGCACTTGCGCTCCGACCAAACGATTTCACCGCCCTCGTCCAATTAGCCGGTTACCTGGAAACAACGGATAAACTGACCGAGGCCTCGGTAATCTGGGCAGAATTGTTGGGGACGAACCCTGACAATCAGAGCCTGGAGGTCGCTCTGGCTCTTAATCTGGAGAAACAGAGACGCATTGAACCGGCCAAAAAGATCTTCGAAGAGTTGCTGAAAAAGTCCGAACCCGTAGAAATGAACACCGCCCAATCCTGGATGTTTTTCTCCTGCCGTCAGGGAAATCTCGACTCCGCTGCCGCTGATATGCGTCTTCTGTTCACCGAAGAAACACAAAGTCTAGCCTTCGCCAAATCGCTGGCGCTGGTTTATGCGTACGCAGGTGAATGGGACAAAGCATGCAAGGAATGGGAAAATATCGTCTTGTTGGAAAACACCCCTGATAATTACCGACAGTGGTGCGAAGTCTGCGGAAATCCGCATGATCTATACGCCACTGCATCCAAAGCACTGGCCGTTTTCCCGGATTCCACGAGATTCTCTGTCACCATGGCCGACGCCCTAGTCTGTCAGGGGAAACTAGCCGAAGCCCGCGCCCTTCTTGACACCCTTGACATGACTGAGCTTCCATGGTATCACCGGTCCATCTGGCTCTTCTACGGAGTCACCGCTCAAGATTCCGAGTTGCTAAAAACAGTTGAAGAATCCTTGTCAGACATTGAAGGAGCCGAAGAGCGGGATCTACTTCAGGCTTTCTCGTGCTTTCAACAGGGAAAATATGCAGAGTGTGGAACCCTGCTGGAGAAGTATCCATACCCAACCTACCCATACATTAGTTACCTCCAAACCGCATCTCGTATCGCCACAGGACAGGAAGAAAATCCATTGGCAAAACTGGAGCTCTTGGAAATAGACAATGGCTGCTCAATTTTCAACATCATCCGCATTAAATTCCAGGTTCAACATGCTGCCAACAAACCTGTAAAAGCGCAACAAACCCTCACTATAATGAGAAATATACTCGGAGAAAGCAACCCAGAAACCGTGTTTTACACCTGCCTTTTCGAGGCTAAATTCGGGCAGTGGTGGGAGGCAGCCAAACTCAAAAAGGAATCCGAGGAAAGCTTTCCGCTAGACATGGAGGGGAAAAAGGGCGTATGGAATATCTTGCCAGAATCGGTTCTGATCTATGAACAGGCCGGGGCTGTCCCGGTCTCCTGGTGGATTGGTGGCTGCATTGCCGCAGCAGTGATTCTCCTGCTCGTTATTTCCTTCGTCCGAAAACGAAAAAATGCGACACCAGTGGAAAAAGGGTAACCATTCAAGTGAATGAGCGCGAATAGCTACAATCAAGAAGGTGGGAATTCAGACTATATTCTCACCCAATGAAGTGGTCGCAACTCCGTATCACTTGCTGGCCTTGGGAGCAGAGCCGGTACACATGTACCGACACTTCGTCGTTAACAGAAACTTTTGGGAAAGGGTCACCAAATGACGGATATCGCCTTGACAATGGCAATACGAATGATAGAATTTGTTCAAAATCGGTATTGTGGAATATCCACAATTTATATAAATTTTAATAGAAAGATAAATGTTAACATATCGTTGTAGCGAAATCTTTAACTACTCAGAAAAAAGATTCGCTGAACTTTACGTTGGCAACGAGATGAAGAAGAAACTGATAACCTCAGGTATAGTGGCGTTGGCGTGTTGTGCACTACTGGTCACCAGCCTTACCTATCGCTACGCAAAACGCTTTCCCTCATTGCTTGAGCAACAGGCTTCGGTGATTGCCCATGGCCGACACTACTGTATCGTCGTGCAACCCTATCCTGAGATTAATCAACTCACAACACTCGATTCATTTTCAGAGGTGTCGCTGATTGATATCGTAAAGCACAGGCTCAGCTGGTCTGAGTATACATATCAAAGAGACTACATTGGTTTCGCTTTCCATGTTGGAATCATCTGTGACAACAAGGGTTATTTTTGGAGTTTTCGCGAGGGGCGATTCATTCAAAACTCCTGAAAACCTGACATACCCACATAAATAAAGGGAAAAACCTAAAAAATAAGTTAAAATATGTCATTATGTTCTTGCATCTTTCACGGGCGCGTGTATAATAGG
>CAZOPG010000302.1:0-2997 GCA_964581585.1 uncultured Planctomycetaceae bacterium
AAAAACGATCTTGTTGCCGAACTAAAGGCATACAGAGATTTGGATCAGTTGCTTTGTCAAAATAATATGGCTATACCAGGTTCTTTGTTTCGCTATGCCAAGTTGCTTGAGGAAACATGGCACTTGCAAAATGCCCGTTTGGTATATGAGCGACTACTGAAAAACGAACCGGACAATAATGTCTACAGAGAGAGCATAGACAAACTTACCGGCCATCTTGAAACCATAGAAAATGATGAATACGTAATTGAAACTGATCTGCCACTGGAAACTGTTGTTGAAACCGCAATGGCATTAAATGAACCGGTTACTGGTCGATATTTTATAAACAATATTGGCACACCAATCTCCTGCAATGGGAACATATCGGCTGGTGAGTTTATTGAACGCTATGAAAAAATAAGGCGAAAAAGGGCAGATGTTGTATTGCCAATCGCAGAAGAAAAGGAAATCTGTTGGTTCTCAAAAAGCAGGTCTGAGTGGATAACAACAATCACCTTCGCTGACGATACCGCTGATTGTGCCGGTGAATTACAGTTTGGTATCAAGGTACTAAACACTACGATGCGAACTGTATTGGTTCCAGTTATTTTATTTGATGTAAATCAAAATGGAGCAAAGGTATCTATCGAAAAACATAATCACTCTATTCTTGAAAGATTGGGGCAGAACAAAGAAAAACTAATGTCGAACGCCAGACTCAATATGATTCATACCAATATCAATTATGTTATTCGTCAACTAATTACCAGAGGTATGTCGCAAAGAATCAGGAGTGCTCAATGAAATTAAAAACTCTAAATGCGCTATGTTGCACCACTTACATTGGTTCAGCTAAAATTATTTAATTTTTCTCTTGCGCGAGAGCCACCCATCGCGCTATAGTAGCTTGTTGGTGTAAAAACATAAAATGATTAACTATATTTTTGGAGGACAGATTTATGACACTTGGTTTACGAAAAATAATTTTGTTGGCCCTTATAGGTGGTATCTTTTTGATGGCTAACGTTGTTATGGTTGCTAACTGGCTGTCTAACAGTGGCGTCTCAGAATTCGCACAAACCATCAAAAATAATTACTTAACAGGCACTGCCGTGACGATAATCATTGCCCTGCTCATATTATTGGTTGGCCCCAAAAAAGCAAGTGGCAGTAAGGTGATGGGTTTTGTCAGGACATGTCCTGTCTGTGATCATCGGCTTATCGGCAGAGGCAGCTACTGTTCTGAGTGTGGTTCCAAGGTTTAAGCCGTTGCCTGTACAGTTTTTTAGCTGAATCCACCAAACTCAAAGCCGGATATGGTTAAATACGGTATTCGTACATCCAGTTTTCATCAACAGCAGCACGATGGGGAGAATGGGGTAGAGAATCGTTGCATTCTGCCTCTTCCTGCGTTATCATAAGCCGCATAAACGAGTTGTGTATTCTCTTGTTTGCCGCTTAAGTTATGGTAGCAGGAAGGTTTGAGATGTACGGACATTTTACCCTGTTAAGGTTAGCTGAGCTTATCGCCCGCGACGGCGACGCCAAAGCCCTGCAGGAATTACACAACAACCGCAGGTTATTTTATTACCACAGCCGCCAGCCATTCCGCCTGGCAGAATTTGTAGATAAACTTCGCCAGAGCAACCCTGCCCGCCAGTGGTGTAATGGAGAGGCGGAAATACTTGAAAAAGCCTATGATATGACTATCAGCAAATTCAGTAACTTACCGGATCCTGCAAAAAACTCCCCGCAGGTGAAACAGCAAGGCCCAGACTGCCGCTATTACTACGAGGCCTTTATAAAACGTGTTGCAAAGATGACAGATAGCCAGTTTCACCATCATAATAATGACAGGGAAAGACAAATGGCTAAGTTACTGCAAAATCTGATAGTTCGCCATTTTCGACTGTCCTGCCAGGAATGCAGCCGAAGGGACAGAAAATTGACAACACGGTATCTCTGGCAGGTAGATGGGCATTCTATAGAGGTTTTTCTGTCGGTAGATATACAGGGCCGCCAAAGGGGAAAGTGGCTGGCTGATAATATTCTCGATGTTGATCCGACCAGAGTCGGTGAGCGTCAGAGGGTACAGGCGATCGTGGATGATCTTACAAAAAAGAGAATAATCTTTTCCCTTGAGAATATAGAAGAAAATACAATCGCAGCAGAACCAGCTGACTTGGTGACTCAAATAGAGAAAGAAATAACTGTCAAAGGTCTTGCCGATGTGGTTGCCCAGGAGAAGGCTGAGAATATCGAACTTCAAAGAGATGCAATACAGCAGTTAGGTAAAGAGAAGTTGCGGCAGTTAGTTCGTCAGGTTTTTGATTGCCTGGCCTACGGTAAATATGAGGCTGCCAAAATTGCCGACAGCTTTAAAATAAACCGAGCAACCTTTTCGCGGTTTGCCGGCAGCAACTGGCTGACACAGTCGGGCAAGAGTCAAAAATATCCTATTCCGGACCTGTGGCTCAATATCGCCCAGACTCTCGCGGGACATCCTGTGTTTGTGAGGGTTGCCGAAGATACAGGCATTCTGGGTCGTGTAGAGGAAGTCCTGAAAAGTAATAACGCTCGAAGAAGAAACGGAGCTTATAAATGAGTAATGAACTGTACTTTATATCAATCATAGCAAATGCACTGGAACAGAAAGACACTGAACAATCTCTAAAGCAGGCTTTCGAGGAAATAAAATCACTAGGAACAAAGCCTGGCTACGAACAGGGTTTTGAGCAGTTTCAGCAGTTCATGGATACGGTAAACAAGCAGGTAAAAAACAAAGGTTCGGATAATCAGCTTAGAACTCAAATTGCAAAGGAATTGATAGTTGAGTTAGCAACCGACACTTTTGATGGCAGCGATGAAGACAAAAAGAAAGCCCTGAGTATTATTCAATCTAATCCACAGTGGCGGAAAGAATACGATCAACTCATCGCCGAGATAGAAGAATTAAGCCAGGTCCCTGAAGCCGTTGAGGTTTTAGTTTTACGTGACAACAAACCATTCAAGTCG
>CAZOPG010000303.1:0-2985 GCA_964581585.1 uncultured Planctomycetaceae bacterium
GCCGGCACGAGCCAGTTTGCTGATGCGTGGAACCGGAGGTAACTGGCGTCCGGCGCTCGGCTGGCTTTATGAGCGATTTAAAGAGTACTTCGAGCCGCGATCTGAGCTGATACACAGCCTTTGGGGCGGGCATACGTCTGGCACTTTCGATATTTCCCTGGAAGATGCCAAGGCTATGGTTGATCTGGGCCTGACATGGGAAGAGATACATGCTCACTTTCCAGCTTACGGCAATTATCATCCAGAAGGAATGGATAGCTGGCGCAGCGGCCATGAAAGAGAGAATGAAAAACTGATTACGGTCGAGATGATTCGACAGACGATTAAGAACCTGCATAGTGCAGGGGCGGCGGCCTTGCCTTATATTCAGGTTGCCGGCGATGGCGATATAAAACTGTTAGACCCTTCTCTTGACAGTTCCCGTATTCGTGATATGTACGGCGACAAGATAGTGTGCTGGCCGGAAACGGATATCTTGAATTCGGATCCTTCGCTGCCTTTCGGTAAGGATATGACCAGACAAATTGATGGAATGATTGGACGCTATCCCGATATCGACGGCGTTTTCCTGGATCAGGCCTGCTACAATTTTCTGGATACAGCTCATCATGACGGTATTACAGCTTTTCAGAACCGTCCGTGCTATATGACAGGATTTAATTATTATCCTCATCTTGAACATCTCTCCCGATTACTTCATCCTAAGAAAGTTATTATTGCCAACGGAACCCGTTGCATTGGCATAATGAAATATATAGATGCTGTTATGTCGGAAGGTTCAGGCTGGCTCTGCGACCAGTTCCAGTACTATAGCCTGGCTAAACCAATGTTCTTTTTGATGTATGAATCGGCAGATCGCTCCATTGAAATGATGTTTCAGCAGTGTATAAAATATGCGGCAGGTTATACCAGTTATCTTTCAGCGAAACCTTCCAAGGATCTGTATACCAAGTACCGTCCGCTTCTTGAACGTCTTTTCCGCCGAAAGTGGGTCTTTGATCCAGATCCTCTGAAACTTCCTCCGGCCTTTGAAGGCAATCTTTATCGTGGAGCCAGAGGGTCTCTGTTGGCCGGTATCGTTAGCGCACAGACACGATTGACAGGACGGGCATTACGGCCGGAAACGGTTTGCGCAAAAACTGCGGATACTGAAACTGTTAAGCGTGTTACACTTCAGCTTCCGGGTGGCGATATAGAGGAGATTCCCTTCAAAATCGACGACGGTGCTGTGCAGTTTGATATTCCAGGCGATACCGTGGCAGCGGTTGCTGAACTCCATCCAGAGAAAAAATGACTTCATATTTTATAGGAATACGTAATGAAGAGGAATTCGGAACTTAGCTTAGAGCAGCGAGTTGATGATTTAGTTTCGCAGATGACACTTGAGGAAAAAGTGTCTCAGATGATTTCCAAAGCTCCTGCTATACCACGACTTGATGTGCCGGAATACGACTGGTGGAACGAGTGTCTTCATGGCGTCGCTGCGGCTGGGTTGGCTACTGTATTTCCACAGGTTATCGGCATGGCGGCATCCTTTAATAGAGATTTGGTATACAGGGTTGCGACAGCTATTTCTGATGAGGCCAGAGCCAAACATCATCAGGCAGTGAAAAAAGGCAATCGAGGCAGATATTTCGGCCTAACATATTTTACTCCCAACATTAATATATTCCGTGATCCACGCTGGGGCAGGGGACATGAAACCTACGGCGAAGACCCCTATCTAACTTCAAGATTAGGCGTTGAGTTTGTCAAAGGCCTGCAGGGCGATGATCCCAAATATCTAAAGCTGGTATCAACGCCGAAACATTTTGCCGTTCACAGCGGCCCGGAGTCCGAGCGACACACGTTTGATGCAGTCGTCAGCCAGAGAGATTTGAGAGAAACATACCTGCCTGCATTTAAGGCGTGCGTGCGGGAGGCCGGAGCAGCTTCGATAATGGGCGCTTATAATAAGGTAAACGGAGAGATATGCTGCGGCAGTGAAACTCTTTTGCAAAAAATCCTGCTTCAGGAATGGGGATTCCAAGGGTATGTTGTTTCTGACTGCAGTGCACTTAATGATTTCCACCAGAACCACAAGATAACAAAAGATGTGGTTGAATCCGCTGCACTTGCCCTTAAAAACGGCTGTGTACTGGATGTGAATATGGGAGAATTTATATTTTCAAACCTGTTGACTGCTATTGCGGACGGATTGATTACTGAAGATGAAATTGACATAGCGGTTAAACAGTTATTCACCGCCAGGTTCAAGCTGGGTATGTTCGACCCGCCGGAGCAGGTGCCCTATGCAAAAATTTCACCAGAAATTGTAAATTGTAAAGAGCATCGGCAGCTTGCACGAGAGATGGCCAGGGAAAGTATTGTTCTATTAAAGAACGAGAACAACCTGTTGCCTTTAGATAGTGAGAAAATTAAATCTATCGCGGTAATAGGCCCCAACGCAATGTCTATGGATCCGCTGCTTGGCAATTACAACGGATATCCTTCCGAGATTAGCACAGTTTTGCAGGGTGTTCTCGGCTCTGTTTCTCCCGGCACCCAGGTCAGCTATGCGATGGGCTGTCATTTGTGCAGCGACGCACCTGTTCAGAAAGATATTGTTGGTTGCAATACAGAGAGTGCTGAAGTGATTATTGCGGTACTTGGCCTGTCGCCCCTGCTGGAAGGTGAGGATCCTGACCCGCAGGCAGCAGCAGGCGACGGCGGGGGGGATAGAGCCGAAATTTCATTGCCGCCCAGACAGCAGGAATTGCTTAAGCACCTTCATAGTACCGGCAAGCCTGTGGTTCTGGTGCTCATGGGCGGAAGTCCAATAGAAATCAATTGGGCTGATGAAAATATTCCCTCGATATTGATGAGCTGGTATCCTGGTGAGCAGGGGGGTAATGCAATTGCTGATGTGATATTCGGTAAGTACAACCCTGCCGGTAGATTGCCAGTTACGTTTTATAAATCGGTTGGGCAGTTGCCTGATTTCAG
>CAZOPG010000304.1:0-2983 GCA_964581585.1 uncultured Planctomycetaceae bacterium
ACAGAAGCCACTTCAATGGGAGCTTTGCCAGCTTTTCTGCCGAGTTTTTGTATCAAAGCTGCGCTGGCAAGCCTTTTGCCAAGGCGTTGCTGATCCTTGCCACTGATATGTATCCCGTCATCCAGAGTCAGATCTATAGCAGGTACAACAGCCAGTTTGTCGATTGCTTTCGGCATAAGCCGTTGTTGTTCCTGTATATTGTTCCAGTACTTATGATACTCTGGAATTTCACAATTTTGATCGCAACATACAATCCGAGCAATTTGTACAATTGTTATGGGCATCTTCTTGTCGTTAAAGTCTCGACGTACTGAGGAGACAAATTTTTTCATTCTTTGTGTATATACTTTTGCTTCGCTTGAACCTGCGTCAGAGCAGCCCTGATACCATATCATTCCCGCTACGTTGGCACCGTTCCTGTGGAATCTTCTCAACATTGCACCGTAGAGGCTTTTGTCTTTGAGATTTTTAAGTTTCGAGTCCCACTGGCTCATGCTTGTTCCGCCATGGGCGCAGCTGATAAGGCCCTGTGGAACATTCGTTAATCCATACATTTCCTTGCCAAATGCTACGCCTGGGCCAACTCCAACATAAGATCCCCTGTCAACAGGTATGCCACCATTCAAATCAGTATGAACCTGATCGACAGCCTGGCCAATATTATGAATTGGATCTTTGGCGGTATCCCAGTTGTCGTTCATATAAAAAGCACGCACCATTCGATGAGGACTGGCGGCATCTTTTAGCCGACCTATTCCTTCCATGTTGGATTGACCGGCCAGAATCCATACATCGCCGACAAGGATATTTTTGAATTCAAGCTGGTCATTTTGCTCGACTTTAGGACAGAGGAGTTTCAGGGTAATATTGTATGGTCCACCGACTGGAATTCCCTTGAGTTTGCAGATGAATTTTTTATTTTGTACTTTGCCGATAGTTTTGGCTGCAAAGCTCGGAACCGCTCTGCCTTTTTTGGTTACCTTTATTTGCAATAAACCATCGGCAGCACATTTACCAAAGATGGTTGCTTCACAAAGATTTCTTGCATTGCGTTGAAGTACCTGATTGTTCATCAAACCTGTAATTTGCATTTTCTGTGTCCCTTAATTTTTTCAGCCACTACTCGCTACAGCAAAATAGTTATAACTGACTCCAAAGATTACTAAGATCGGCTGGCAGAACCTTTTCAGGATAAACGAATTCTCCGCTTTGAGCTGCCTGGGTTGCCGAATGGCCTAAAACTTCGGCCAAAAATGCCTGTCTGACCGTGGTGAAGGGGGCTTCTTGGCGATCAATCACACGACAAAAATGCTTTACTACCTCCCCGCCACCGTTGTAATGATTGTTCTTACGATAATCAAAGTCGTAAGTTACTGCATCTCCGGGCGTCCCGAAACGCGGAGAAACAAGCACTTTACCCTTATGATGATCACTGCCGAGCGAAAAACTAATTTTCATGATTCCTTCAAGGCCGGTAATTTCATACTCGCGCGAAGCGTAGCTGGCGGGACTGAAAAAACACTCCGTATAGGTGCCGAATGTGCCATTCTCAAATTCTATCATACACACCTCATTGTCCGGCACATCCACCGCCTTGGCATATACGCACAAATCGTTACAGCCCTTCACCTCCATCATCTCAGTAGCCCCATAACGATAGTGGATGTTATTAATACTTTCCTTGCAGCTAAGCCTTTGTTCACAATTTCTGCACTGTAAATCATTGGGCTTATCGCCCCCATAAGCCTGCATCCTGGCAATAGCTGAAACCTTGGCAGGTCTGGATCCAAGCAGGTACATCATAATATCAAAATCGTGAGTGGCCTTCTC
Source organism: uncultured Planctomycetaceae bacterium (assembly GCA_964581585.1). Taxonomy (GTDB): domain Bacteria; phylum Planctomycetota; class Phycisphaerae; order Sedimentisphaerales; family UBA12454; genus CAZOPG01. The sequence continues at coordinate 1,831 of CAZOPG010000304.1, forward strand.
TATGAACATACCGCCTCCACCTGCCATAGTTCGGCGAAAATTATGAAACATGCCGTTTCCGTAAAAACAGTTTTGAACGAATGAGGCCGAGCATATTTTGCCTATTGCTCCGGCATCAATTAACTCCCTGGCCTTGGCAACTATCGGAGCATATCGCATAACATGATCAACCATGATGGGGCCGCGATAGTTTTCCGCGAACCTTAGAACATCGCATATCTTCTCAAAACTTGAGTCAAGCGGTTTCTCCAACAAAAGAGCCAATTCGCAATCCCCAAGCTCCCTGAGATTCTCCAGATGGCAGTAATTAGGCGAGGAAATAACGACCCCATCGAGTTCAAGGCCGAGCATCGCGGCAATGCTTTCACATCTCGTCGGTTTATAGCCGAGAATCTCACAGCTCTCATTAAACTTCTCGTCGCTCGGTTCAACCACTGCGGCAATCTCTGCCACGCCGCCGGTAGCAACAGCAAACTCACGACCCAAAAGACTACCCATACTGCCGAAACCAATAATACCTATCTTTTTCTTTTTCACAGACATTCTCTCCTAAGTTTAGTAATAGTTCACCCTGCTCAATGGGGCAAAGTAACTCAACATTCAAGCCGATACCATAATTGATTTGGCCATTGGAGTCAAAATTTTTGTTTGGATAGCCTTGAACGGCACCTGATGTCCCAAAAAAAGGTTTTTATGAAGAATTTTTGCGTATTCAGGAATATTTTATTGATTTTTTGCGTTTTTCGTAGTATTAGACTGCTGTCAATAATTTTTTTTTTAGGAGTTGAATAATGAAAATTGGCGTTTTAAAAGAAATTAAAAAGCAGGAATACAGGGTTGGATTGACTCCCGGCTGTGTGAAAGCTTATGTGAACAGAGGACATGATGTACTTGTGGAAAAAGGGGCCGGAATTGGAACTGGTTTTGAAGATTCACAATACTCTGCTGCAGGTGCCATAATTGCCGACAAAAAACAGGTTTTTGACGGCAGTGATATGATAATTAAAGTTAAGGAGCCTTTGCCCCAGGAATATGAGTTGTTTAATGAGGGGCAGATTCTTTATACCTATCTGCATTTAGCAGCATCTAAAGAACTTACTGTCGCGCTGATGAACAGAAAGGTCAAAGCTGTCGCGTATGAAACTATCGAAAC
>CAZOPG010000305.1:0-2982 GCA_964581585.1 uncultured Planctomycetaceae bacterium
ATTCTGACCCCTGGACAGGCCGTTCATAATCGTTCCCGTATAACGACCAGTTGAAATCTCTTGCCAGAGGATGTCTGACTTGTAGTCTCCATTAAAGTCTGGTAAATTTGGAGCGAGAAGAATGGGAGTTGTAGTTGTTCCTGTATTCATCACAAAACTGTCCACATAGGCAACGCCTGAACTCATAGACACATTTGTGGAATATCCACCAAAGCCAATATAAACAGGGTCACCACACCAGTCACCCTGCAATAAACCAGAGACTGTCTGCCAAGCGTTGCTACTACCGTAACCGGTATAGCTTAGGTATAATTCATCGGCAGTGGAGTTATACGAGATATACAGCGTTCCATCGTTACTGCTTCTCGATATCCAGTCATTGTCTTCGCCAAACTCATCAACTAGCTCATAATAGAAATAAGGAGAATTTTCATCACAGCCAGCAGAAATATCTACATATTTGCTACGAGGTTGAACTTTATCTGGGGTTAAGCCAAGCAAAACACTACCATCATCCCAGGTAACAGCACTATAATGGTAGCTAATCTTAAATGAAAAATCTTTAGCTACATCCAGTAGCCAACCATTCGACAAATACACAGCAGCTTTCTCGCCAACTGTGGCCGTGGACCGAACCTCAAGCCGCTGATTAGTCTCTGAAACCCAGCAGTTGGAAGATGGCTGCCACCTCTGCCACAACAAACCATTCTGAGCATCATCATTAAAATTGTCGGAAACGACTGTTTCACTGCTGCTTATTATTATGTTATCAAAAAATCGTCCGTCACTAGAATAAGGATAATTATCATACTGCTGGAATTTTATCTGAAAATCAGGGGTATAGCTGATGCCAGCTGACTGAATTGCAGCATCCAAATCAAATTCCTGGCTGGTGAAACTTGTAGTTAAATTGTTTAAAAGATACCAGTTCGTATCATCAGCACTGATTGCAATACCATCGCCGTTAGAATGGTCTGTAAAGCTGGACGCCAAAGAGTGAGTTTCGTCACCACCATTTACATGATCCAGTATCAAAGTCACATTGCTTTGCCCGTTAAGATCAAGATGTAGAATTGCCTCATTGAGGGTATAAGTTCCAGATGGGGTACGGTCCATCCGCAACTGACCACTAACGATCTCAATCCTGCCGCCGCTATCACTGGAATAGTATTCCCAGCCATCAGAATTACTCGGCTTGCCTGATGAAAAATCCTGAGTATAAGGAAGAGATTGGGGTGTAATGGATGAATCATATTCTGTTAGAAAAGTCCATAGATCGCCTGTCGTAACTCCCGCTGAATTCCTTGCATCAATTCGCCAGTAATAGTACCTACCATAGGTTAATGATCCAGGGTCATAACTTGTGCCTATTTGATTACCTTTATAATCGCCACTATCAAACGTTTGGTTCATTCCAAAGTAGACATTATAGCTTGTGGCTCGGCCGCCATTCGACCAGCTTAGATCTGTACTTATAGATTGATTTGCTGTTGCGAAGCCAGGGTTAGGATTTGTTGCTTTCGAAGGTAGAGAGGGACTTGTTCCCTGAAATTCATAGGCTCCCATATCGACATAATTTGGGTTTCCTATACCCGAGTTTGGTATGCCAGCGTCATCATGTCTATAATTTTCTAAAATGTCTGTAGACGGCGCAATTTCGCCATCAGCTGTATCAATGCAGGGACTTCCAGCTAAAATGCTCAGACCGTCATCGGCAGTGCCAAAGGTTCCGTCGGTACCCGCCGGGTTGTTTGGGTCAACAAGCAGTGGATCTTGTGAATTAGCCCCATGCCTTACAACCGAATTGTTAATCGTAGCATTATCAGAACTAATACCCTCATAATTAGGATTCTTAGGCCAGATGATACAGTTATTTACAATTAGTTCGCCACTTTGTATCGCCTGGATGGAACCTTGAATGCTACAATTAGTAATGGAAGTTGTTGAAGAAGTGTCAGTATTGACGATTACGTAAGTAAAATCTCCCGCAAAAACACAGTTGACACAATTTAATCTATAACCATTTTTGATCCAGTACGAATTTGTGTTGCTGGTATAATAGCAATTACTCATTTCGACTGTTCCAGTGTCATTATTGATAGACGACCTATCAAATATGCAATTCAAAAACTCGATCCCATTTCCATTGCCTATAGGACAGTTTTCGAAAAAACATCCATCAATTTTCGAACTAGCCCCCCAGCCGCTAGTAAAGCTTCCACTTAGAATGGTTAGGTTCTGTTTATAATCTCTATTACCTAAACTACTCTCATTTCCTGAAAATCCGCCATAGAGGCTTATTTGCTTCGAAGCAATTTCGTAATCACTGCTGTAATTACCTTTTGCAATCCATATCTGTTCTCCATCCTGAGCTGCGGTCACGGCGTCTTGAATATCAAGGAATGCGTTCGCCCAAGAGGTGCCATTGTTAGATCCACCAGTGGCACTTTTGTCTACATACCATACACCAGCAGGCCCCAAAAGATTATCTACGTAAAAGTTGTTAGTCTCAACAGGAAGGCCGTTACCCGATTGTGTGCCATCTATAGGCTGAAGCTTTAGGCGAACAGTTTCACAATCAATATTTGCAATGTGATTGACGCTTTGCCATGTAAAACTATGTTCAACTCCAGCAGGACTTGAACTTGCACTTTGCATAGCTGTAATATGGGTGCTATTCCAAGTTTGTCCGCTATCTATACTATACCAATACCATACCTCACAACTGTGTGATTCAGCGTCAAATAATGTGAAGTCAATCAAAATATTACCACTTTGAGTCTCAATGGGTGTATCAACATCAATAACTGCTGGTGTGTTTACAAGAGCACTCTGGGTCGTCACACTGAAAGTATCGCTTACACCACCTATTGTCAATGTTGCACTGGTTGTAGCTGAATAGCTAATTGAAGATGGACATATAACAGTTACTGTATCGCCATTCTTTACCGTTCCTGTTGCCCACGTATATTGTCCACCATC
>CAZOPG010000306.1:0-2979 GCA_964581585.1 uncultured Planctomycetaceae bacterium
CATATTGATGCCCATGTTTATATTCGCGTCGCTAATAATTATACTGATGACGAAGATATATTTAGTCATGCGGTAGATGCTTTAAGCGGGAATTTTAGCTTTACGAAATATGGTGTCTATCTGACTGATTCTACAGGTATGGTTTTTAATACTGGCGAATTACCTACGTCATTAGATATGGCACAATTCGACTCCACAAGATTCATGCTAAAGGGATACTCGCTTCCAAATCACGACTGGTTTGATGTTGAAGGTGAAATTACAAGCATAACAACTGTTCCAGAGCCATCTATATTTCTATTGTTTGCTTTGGGTGGTTTGATACTCCGCAGAAAACATAAAAAATAACCGAATAAGATTTACCAAACAAAGGTATGAATGCTCCGCTTATGTAGTCTAAAACTTTATGCCTCTATAGCAAAGGATAAAATCAGCGTTAATCTGGAGAATTAAAGGTGTCCGGTACATTTTTGTTTCAAGAGATTGGACGAGCCTTTTAAATGATTAATGATGATTGATAATTGTTGTCGATTGCTTGGCAAGAAGTAAGCAGAAATGACTGAACATGTACCTAAATATTTTGACGATGATGAGACTGAGATTAATCCGGATTTAATTTCAAAACCTGATTTATGTGTTACTTGCAAAAAGGATGGGCTTTCTGGTAAAGAAGAGGTCTTATGTATTTTGACACGTGCGGATCAGCAAGGCGGGGATAAATTTGAATGTGATGCCTATGGGCCGAAATACCAACAAAAATAAATCTGCGTTAATCTGCGAAATCTGTGTCTAAAAAGTAAGAACTTCGTGTCTTCCTGCCTTTGTGGCAGAAAATCTGTGGCTAACACATTCTTATGCGATTAAAATAAATGGATGATGGCTAAATCTGTAATAACGAGATTTATTTTTGCGGCAATAATCTACAGCGGCCTCGCTCTCTATCTTTACTCCTCCCGGCTCGATTCATTATCTTCTGTACAATACCTGCTGCTTATCAATTCCGTTATTGCTTCTGTCGGAGCATTCGTTCTGAGCCGGCGTTGGTTGTATTCTTTCGCCGCCTCTGTTCTTACAGGTGCCTTGTTCGGCTTCGGGCCTTTTGCTCTGAGCTTTGGCTGTTATCATCCGGCTGCATCATTCCCTTTTGCTATGCTGCCTTGGCTGTTTTGTCCTGCCGCTTTTTTACCTAAGAGCAGACTATTAGGCCCCAAGCTTACCGTTCTAGCCTCTGCCGCTCTGTCTCTTTTGCCGATTTTGATAACAATACTTTTCTTCGAGATAGCCAGAGATTATTCCCTTGTGCCTATCCCTATAAAAACCAGTCTAAACTGGGCGAGCCTCTGCTCAGCTATTACGCCGCTGACACAGCCGCCACAGAATTTTCTTCTCAGTTTCTACCACATACCCGCTCCAGCACTGCTGATGGGACTCGTAATGTTTTTTAAGGTACGCCGATTTGGAATAACAACGATCTTTATAGCAACGGTTTTTCTTATTTGCTACAAACCGATTTTTAACGTCCCCCCTGTGTTCTGGACATCGATTGTGATTCTTTATTGTGCAATAATAATCGGTGCCGGCCTGGAAGGATTAACGCTGGCAGGGACAGCTGATAGTAAGTGGGTTTTGACGGCGGCAGTTTTTTCCGCGATACTGGCACTGGTTGCTATATCGTTCGGTTTGGGTTTTGACAAAACATATCTTATCGCTGCGAAAATGCACAGCCTCGGCACTTTGGCCGTTTTTATCATTTTCTTCATTACCCGCGCATCCGCCTCGCTGCACTGGCTGAGGTTACTGATTTTTATCTCCGCGATTATTGTTGACGTACTTATAACATCAGCAATCATTATCAACAGAATTCTCTAAACTAACTGAACTTCTATGGCGCTGGCTTTGTATAACCCTTGATATCATCTAACCAGCTAAAACACGCGCCATAGTTCCAATGAATTTCCCTGGGATCATAAGCAACACCGGTTACTGCGGCGTTTTGATTGTGTACATTATCATAGCAGCTTTGCCACCAGCTTCTCGTCGTCATAATCCGGCTCTCCCATGTTTTGACATGCCCATCCAGAAACCAAACAACGCCCTTGCCGTTATGATAGCCAGGCCAAGGATCTGCTATGAATGCTTTTCTGCTATCCGAAGCCAGGTCAAATCCTCACTGGCCGGGTGCGTTTTCCAGCGAATCACGTTCAGATTGCGAAAGCCCATTTGCCCACTTATTGCGAACTTGAGTGGCCACGGGGACAAATGCGCACATATAGCTCTTGGCCATTAGGCGATCAATATTTGTCATTCGTTGATCAGGATCGTACCAGTCCGCACAGCGCCAGTTGTTTTTTGGGGTTGAAGGACAATAAAAGATTGTTGCGGATTTCCTGCTGTGATCAAGAATACCCATGACAAACAGTTTCGCCAGTCCAACATTCCAGCCGCTGACCGCATAGATATAAGTCATGTCGCCGCCAGTTCCCGAGGCAAACTTATTTGTCCTGGGATCAATACCGCAAGAATTCAGGGTTTTGCCGCCGTTGCCGTCAGCATACATAATATTGGCAAGGCCATTTTGGCTCTGCCTGGCTTTGCCGATAACGAGCCGGGCCTGCTCCCTTGCAAGTCGTAAAGAAGGCATCAAAACAGAAAGCAATATCGCGATAATAGCGATAACCACCAACAGTTCAACCAGCGTAAAACCTTTTTTATGCCTCATATCGTTATGATATAATAAGGGGCGGAATAAGTTTAGATTCTACTTTTTTGGCCTCGTAGCACTTTTATCGCCATCTAACCATCTAAAGCACACACCATAGTTCAAAAGAATCTGCTCTCGGACATGGCGAGGTGGATCCATGGGAACGTCTGGATTGGTGTACTCATAGACGGTATCATACCAATCTCTTGACTTCATATTCCTACCGTCCCAGCTTTTAACATGTCCATCCAGATACCAGGCTGACCCCTTACCATTAT
>CAZOPG010000307.1:0-2966 GCA_964581585.1 uncultured Planctomycetaceae bacterium
AAAAGCCCCAAACGCCCAAGCCACCGAAAGCGGCTCATATCCGGATGAAGTTCTATTCGCTTATCAAGGCTTTGCTGTTGGTATCGCCGGTTCATTTCTCTCGGACATCTGGTAAAACCTATGGCAGCCATGCAAAAAATCACAGCGCCAAATGACACCGCTATCGGCAAAATATTATTTATTTCAAACAGATAGCCACCAACAAAGGGAGCCAAAACAGCAGAAATTGACCAGCTTATACAAAAAAAACCAAGACGCCTGTTCAGTCTTTTCCCTTCGTACCCAGTTGATACCCAACCCATTAAGGGTGACCAGAATCCAGCCATTCCTATTCCCTGCCCACCCATTATTAAGATCAGCATAAGTATCGATTTTGGTAAAGCGTTCCCCGAAACTGCCCGGCTGATTACAAACAGCAACAAGCCCATAAAAACGATGTTCATCCCTGAGCTAAACAAAAGTATTCGCTTTGAATTGAACTTGTCCAGAATACCACTAACAAGGATACAGGAAAAAATATAAACGCACATATTGGCCGAAAAACACAGCCCCACCTCGCTGTCACTGCCGCCCATTAATTTTATGACAAAAGGCAGCGCCACCCAGTTACAATGGATACCAGTGGTCATCATAAAAGCCGCGGCACACAACAACCCAAGATTGATGTTGGGCCAGTTATTCTCGCTGGACGAATCCAAACCGACTCTCTTCGTGTCATTTATCATCATACATTTAGCCCCCCGATTTATTCGGGGGGTTGGATTTGCTTTTATTTCATCCCAAACATTTCTTCTTTAAGGTCGAGATAATAAATATAGTCTTCCGGCTTAACATTCGGCGGGCATCGGTGGTCGCAGAACGGGATATAGCCGCCCCGCTCAACTAACGGCACGAGGGAATCCATATATTTTTTTATCGCCTCAGGCCCCTGCCCAAGCGCCATCTTATCAAAGCCGCCCATGATCCTCAAATCTTTGCCATATTCGTCCAGCAATTCTCCCGGATGGGTACAGCAATTGACCTCAAACGGAAACAGACAATTGATTCCACCTTCAAGAAACATCGGCAGAATCGGCCGAACATCGCCATCACAGTCTGTGTACCAGATGTCAATGCCATGTGCTTTGAGTTTTTTGTTTATGCGTTTATAACGCGGCAGAACAACATTTTTGAAAAAGTCAACTGACACGATCGGCCCGGATTTGTAGCAGATGTCTTCCCAGCCGCTAGCAAAATCAAACTCAAACTCACCCAGCAACTGGTCAAGAATGTGTTCGGTAATCTGACAGGACGTCTCTACCATATCTTCTACCATATCGGGATAATCATAACAGGCAAAAGCCAGCCCCTCGAAAGTAAGCATATCCCTTATTCGGCCTATCATAGAGCCACAATAAATACCAAGAGGATAGCTACGATCTGCTGGATGCTCCCTTTTCAGTGATTCAATATCAGCCTTACGCTGGGGTATATCTATCTGAAGACGTTTCTCTTTAGCCTTCTTCCAGTCATCAGGCGTTACTATCGAAGATTTCAAAAAATGCGGAATCGTAGCGTGAGCGTCTTTGGGAACTTCAGCAATCAATCCATCATAATTTTGTATAATTTTCTTTGTTTCTGTCTCTTCGATAACCTCTTCTGGAAATAATGGATCCAGCCATGGGCTTATAGTGATTGACTTGATAATATCAAAGTTGAAAAAAATGTCAGCCTCTTCATTGCCGGTAATATTATTTTCAATAAATATCGGCCATTTCTCAAAATTTTCCTGCCAATACCCAAACTCCATATTAAAGCACCGGTCAACGGGCTTATAGTGCATTTGGTTATTGAATCGCTGGCGGTCGGTCATTGTCCCTGTCCACTTTTGACGGCGAGGCTTGATAGCCATTTTTATTCCTTTCTCATTAAGATTGCATTCGTTTTGTACAACAGGCGGTATAGTAATACCTCTGTCGCAAAAGTCAATTGCATAATGCTAAAGATATGCCTTTTTTCACTGATAACCTACCTGACCCCATACGCAGAATATGAACACCCCCCCGCCCCCTGCGTGATTGCCATTACCGCCTCTTTTCTGCGGCAAGATTAAACCAGCAACTCCTCTAGGATATTGTCAAAAGCCACATCCAGGCGATCATTGAGGTTGTAACTGCCCTTTGATATCTCCCTGCGAACCCTGAGAACTTTCTCCTGCCTTACCTCCGGCATAGATGCCATTTTTTGAAGTAGCCGACCAACAGGTGTTTTTTTGATTTTTTTCAAAACATCTTCCGTCAATAAATTCTGATCGATCTCCAATGACTCATCAAAAAATCCGTCATCTTGACATTCCACGCTTTGTTTCTCACCATCATTAAAAATACGCTGATCCATAAATTAAACACCTTTCTCGCTTGATAACAGCCAGAAAAGATCCCTCTTTTTGGAGCCATTAACCATTTATATCAACTGCTATTTCCCATGACAACCCACAAGATATTGTGTTCCCACTATTCCATTGTGGGCTTTCGATTGTCCATTACAGTATTGATATCGTCTCCGCTTCTCGAAAAACTTTAAAAAACTTCAAAAAACTTTCACTTTATTTAACTCTATTGATAGCAGAAAGTTATCGTTTTTTGCCCCCAAAAACACGCTTTTTTCACAGAAAACTATTTTTTGAGCACAGCTTTCCCCACTTCTACGGAGCTGGCAATCCTGACAATATAGGCAATACACAACATATAGTACAGTCCTATTATACTACAAAAAAACCAGAAGCCCAATAATACATGCTTTTATAACTGCACTTTGAATGAATAACATTTTGGGGGGTTAAAAAAAACAGCGATAAACAGCTTTGATTTAACTACCAATAGTATCCAACGCCATTTGTGCGACTGTTTGCGAGGATTTTTGCTGAGCTAAGGGCTTAATCATCTCGGCCAGATCCGCGCTCATTTTCTTAAGCTTTACGGTATCAC
>CAZOPG010000308.1:0-2955 GCA_964581585.1 uncultured Planctomycetaceae bacterium
CGATAATAGCGATAACCACCAGCAATTCAACCAATGTAAATCCTTTGTTGCGTTTCATAATATTGCCTTTCATCAAAAACACCATCCAACACTCCATTGACCTCTTATAAAAAAACACACTCTCCAACCCCTGTATCCTATCCGATTCCTCTCTATTTGTCAAATATTATTTTAAAAAAATCTGGACCTTATCCAGCCTTTATTATCCCGTCATTGGTCAAGTCTTCGGCAATCGTCTGTCCTGGCCTGATAGTGAGGAATTCCCTCTCACCCCAGTCGCCGTCAACCAGCCTTTGCATCAGGGTCAGATCGCCTGTCAATTCATCATAATTCCACTCCAGAAATTCAGCACAATCCTTTGTGAAATGCTTATTTTTTTCGACATCGCCAAAGCCCGTATCTACATATGTCGCCCAGGCATATTCTTTGAACCATCCCTGCTCCATCTCCATCAGATACTGTCCGTTATCTTCGCCATACTTTTCGACATATTCAGCCAGCGTCTTTTCATATCGTTCTTTGCCTGGCTGAGTATTATTTTCTATCCAGCCGGGACTGTACCAGTAAATACCCCGATGAGAATCAAAATATTCTTTATACTTTTCCTTTGACCCCAGCAGTAGCGTAATACAGTCATGCCCCCGCGGCACAACAAGCGGGATCTTTGATTTCAGCCCAACGATACCATTACTGCAAAGCGCATAGCCCAGCAGCATCGCGTCATACTCTCGCCCCTGCGGATCGATAATATTGTCCAGTTGTTTCTGCACCTCCGCGCGAAGCTTGTCTGGTTCATTATGCAGCCCCTGCGGCATAAGATAAACATCAACATTATTACGCGACCGAGCCGCGCAAAAATACGCTTCACGCTGCAATACTTTACAGACTATAAATTTCAATCTCATCCGATTGCCTTTTTTAATCGCCGGTATCGAGTATGCTCATAAAGGCTTCCTGCGGAATCTGAACGTTGCCGACGCTCTTCATTCTCTTCTTGCCCTCTTTCTGCTTTTTCAACAGCTTCATTTTTCGTGTAACGTCCCCGCCATACAATTTTGCGGTAACGTCCTTGCGAAAGGCTCGAATCGTCTCGCGTGCAATAATCTTACCGCCAATAGCAACCTGCAAAGGAATCTCAAACTGATGTTTGGGTATGGCTCGTCTCAGTTTAATAATAAGCTTTCTGCCCCTGGCCTCAGCGGTTGAGCGATGTACAATGAGCGACAGGGCATCAACAGCCGTTTTATTGACAAGAATATTGATCCTAACAAGGTCGCTTTTCTCAAAGCCAATGAAATCATAATCCATCGTTGCGTAACCCCTGCTGATACCTTTGAGCACGTCATAAAAATCATAAACTATCTCGGCCAGCGGAGCCTTGAATTCCATCATGACTCTTGTTGTGCTGAGGTAGTCGGTTTTGATAAGGGTGCACCGCCGTTGTTCGCCCAGCTTCATTATCTGTCCGATCGATTCTTTCAGCGTAATTATTTCCAGCTTAACAAATGGCTCGCGAAGTTCTGCTATTTTTGTAGGGCCCGGAAGCTGGCTTGGCGAATCAATTTTTTTAATTTCACCATCACTTGTCAAAACTTCATAACTAACTGTTGGTGCCGTCTGCACCACATCGATATCGCTTTCTCGTTCCAGTCTTTCCTGGATAATTTCCATATGCAGCATTCCAAGAAAACCGCATCGGAACCCGAAACCAAGAGCCGGACTGTTTTGCGGAACAAACGAAAAACTCGTATCGTTCAGAGCCAGCTTGTCGAACGCCGCCCTCATTTTTGAATACTCGGTATTATTGCCGGGATAAAAATCACTGAACACCATTTGCACCGGCTTCTTATAGCCGGGCAGAGCCTTGGCGGCAGGGGCATTTTCAGACGTGATCGTATCGCCTATCGTTACGTTGGCCAACTGTTTGATATTCGCAATCAGATAGCCAACCTCGCCTGTGCCAAGCGTTTCAACTTTTTTCATTTTCGGAGTAAACTTGCCAAGCTCGGTAACCAGATAACTGGCCTTGCTAGCCATCATCCGAATTCTCTGGCCGACTTTCAACTCACCTTCAAAAACCCTGACATAACAGATAACACCTCTGTACTCATCGAAATGGCTGTCAAATATCAACGCCTTTGTTGGCTTGCTGTGCCTATCCTTAGGGCTCGGCAGAAATGTAATAACCGCCTCAAGCAGCTCTTCCACTCCCAAACCGCTTTTCGCACTGATATGGAAACATTCGTTTTTATTTATTCCGAGTATATGCTCGATTTCTTCCGCAACAACATCGGACTGAGCCGCTGGCAGATCGACTTTATTAATCACAGGTATTATCTCAAGCCCCGCATCAATTGCCAGATACGCGTTAGCCACCGTCTGAGCCTCAACTCCCTGGGCCGCATCGACCACCAGCAAAGCACCCTCGCACGCAGCCATCGACCGCGACACTTCATAACTAAAATCCACATGCCCGGGCGTATCTATCAGGTTCAGCATATATTCGGCACCCTCATATTTATGGTGCATCGTTACCGCCGAAGCTTTTATAGTTATCCCACGTTCCTGCTCGATGTCCATACTATCGAGCAGTTGATTATGGAAGTCCCTCTCACTGACCGCACCGGTCATAAGCATAAATCGGTCGGCCAGCGTGCTCTTGCCATGGTCGATATGCGCCACTATCGAAAAATTACGGATATTCTTAATGTCCATTTATTTCCCTGAATAAGCCTAAACGCAGCATTATACACGCATTCAAACCAAAAAGCAACTTTTCTACTGCAGTTAGCCCTGGCAATACTTTGCCAGGGTTCTTTTTCAGTTAGCCCGCCGATTTATTCGGCGGGTAATTGCCGTATTCAAGAAAGGCGCGACAGGCAATATCCTGAATCTCCGGCCCCAGTCCGAGTGCTTCATTGCTGCCGTAATAAGTAGCGATAAAACCGCCTCCTT
>CAZOPG010000309.1:0-2949 GCA_964581585.1 uncultured Planctomycetaceae bacterium
ACACAACGGCTTTACCAAGAAAGTAGCCTAATAAGAACTTATGACTGTCGAGTAAATAATAATATCCGGATAAGCGTAGTTGCCGTACAACTCATAATATTTTCTTGTGATATAGGCGTAATAGGAAATAGTAGATTCAGGCCCTAAACCGCCGAGGATACCTATCGTTTTCATCACAACAACTCTTTTTTAATTTTAACAGGCTTCATAAATCAGCAAAATCTAATAGTACAAACGATTCACTTTCAAAAAATAATCATAACAGATAACTCATTGTCATTATAATAAATTTTTCTCGAATGCCAATACAAACTGTCAACACTTCAGGATTTCTGGTGGCCTTGGGAGAAAACTTTTAAAAACGCTTCCATAGCGAGATCAAGATCGTCTTTGCTGTGGGCTGCCGAAATCTGGACGCGAATCCTTGCTTTGCCTTTCGGTACAACCGGGTAGCTGAAACCTATAACGTAAATGCCCTCTTCCAGCAGCTTTGAGGCCATTTTAGTGGCCAGTGCTGCATCTCCGAGCATAATAGGCACGATCGGGTGGTCGTTTTTCGGCACGTCAAAGCCCCGCAGAATCATACCTTCTCGAAAATATTTTGTGTTATCTTCGAGTCTGTCACGAAGTTCGGTGGATTCGGAAATGATGTTCAATGCCTCAATGGTGGCCGCAGCGATAGCGGGGGCAAGCGTATTGGAGAACAGGTATGGCCGAGATCGCTGGCGTAGCAGCTCGATGATCTCCTTTCGGCCCGTCGTATAACCACCGGACGCTCCGCCGAGAGCCTTTCCAAATGTGCTGGTAATAATATCAACTCTGTCGATCACATTATGGTATTCATGCGTTCCGCGACCATGTTTTCCAATGAAGCCTGTAGCGTGAGAATCGTCAACCATTACGGCTGCGTCATACTTGTCGGCCAGATCACAAATACCAGCGATGTTTGCGATTGCTCCGTCCATCGAGAAAACGCCATCGGTAGCAATCAGCCGTTTTCGGGCACTGCCAGCTTCGATGAGCTTTGCTTCCAGGTCGGTCATATCCGAAGTTTTGAACCGAAAGCGTTTGGCTTTGCATAAGCGGATGCCGTCAATGATACTGGCGTGATTTAGTTCATCGCTGATTACCGCATCTTCCGGGCCAAGCAGGGTTTCAAAGAGACCACCATTGGCATCGAAACAGGAACTGTACAGAATAGTGTCTTCGGTACATAAGAACTCGGAAAGTTTTTCTTCTAATTGTTTGTGAAGTCGCTGGGTTCCGCATATGAATCGTACCGAACTCATGCCAAAACCCCATTTGGCATAGCTCTGCTGCGCCGCATCGATGAGACGCGGGTCATTTGCCAGGCCGAGATAATTGTTCGCACAAAAGTTCACTACCTCTCTGCCGTCTGCCACGGTGATTTTAGATCCCTGCGGCGTAACTATAATTCTTTCTTCTTTATAAGTGCCGGCGTCGCGAATCTGGCCCAATTGTCCGGCGATATGATTTTTAAAGGAATTGTACATATAAACCTCCTACTCCTGCGACCAGTCCAGAACAACCTTGCCTGACATGCCTGACTTCATGATCTTGAAAGCCTCTTCAAATTCTGTATAATTGAAACGATGTGTAATTACCGGTGCAATATCAAGGCCGCATTGAATCATCATTGTCATCTTGTACCATGTTTCGTACATTTCTCGGCCGTATATTCCTTTGATTATCAAGCCGTTAAATACGACTGTATCCCAGTCAATTTCAGCTCTTGGGAGAATGCCAAGCATAGCGATTTTGCCGCCGTGGCACATATTGGCCAACATTGAACGGAAAGCCTCCGGATTACCGGACATTTCCATGCCAACATCAAAACCTTCTTTCATGCCCAGCTCTTTCCGTACATCTTCAATATTGCCCTTGCCAACATCCAGGGCAACTGTTGCACCCATTTTTTTAGCCAGCTCCAGACGATAGGGATTTATGTCAGTTATCACGATGTGCCGCGCGTTGCAGTGTCTGGCGATTGCCACGGCCATTATGCCGACTGGGCCGGCTCCTGTAATCAAGACATCCTCGCCAAGCATGTCAAAAGACAGGGCTGTGTGTGTAGCGTTTCCGAGCGGATCAAAACAACTCGTTACCTCCAGCGGAATATCATGGTCGGCCGGCCAAACGTTTGTAACGGGAATACTGAGGTATTCGGAAAATGCGCCGTCACGATTTACTCCCACGCTACTGGTATTGGGGCATAGATTTCTTCGGCCTGCAAGGCAATTGCGGCAGCGTCCGCAAACAACGTGCCCTTCGCCACTTACCAGATCGCCGGGCTGATAGTCGTGGACGTTTTCACCAAATGATTCAACAACGCCTACGAATTCATGGCCGATGGTCATTGGAACAGGAATCGTTTTTTGTGCCCACTCATCCCAGTTCCATATATGAACATCGGTGCCGCAAATGCTCGTCTTGAGGATCCTTATCAGCACATCATTCTTACCTACCTTGGGTACGGGAACCTCATGCAGCCAAAGCCCCTCCTCGGCCTTGGCCTTTACTAAAGCTTTCATAGTCTTCATTTCTGCTATTCCTCTAACGCTATATCGCAACATGGTATTGTAAGGGGGAACACATCGTCATTATAGGAATTTTTTTCTCGAATGCCAATACAAACTGTCGATATTTCAAGCTCTTTGAGCAGCAGATAAATTTATTGAAAAGGCTCCTTGATTATAGCCAGCATCGTTCTTAGAATATGAAACATATGAAAATTATTGAGTCCATAAATACAGCCCAGACGGATTATAACGGCTGTGCTGTTACAATAGGCAATTTTGACGGCGTTCATCTTGGCCATCAGGAGATCATCCGGCACCTTTGCCTAGCTGCCGAACAGAGAGGTGTCAAATCAGTGGCGATGACGTTTCACCCTCATCCTGTGGCGATTTTGCACCCGGAAAAATCGCC
>CAZOPG010000310.1:0-2947 GCA_964581585.1 uncultured Planctomycetaceae bacterium
TTTAAGTATTTCGGGGTGTGCCTTTTTGTTGGCAACGAGGGTATTGAAGGGGCCGCCATCGTAATTGTCCAAATCGACGGGGAAGATTTTGTTTCCAGACCAGTCGGTTACAATCGCACCGGCAGTTTCGGCGATGAGAGAGCCGGCAGCGATGTCCCAGAGTTTCGGTTTGTTCATAATAGCGCCGACCATAGAACCTTTGGCAACATAAGCTAAGTGCAGTGCGGTTGTGCCTAATCCACGAAGGCGCATACGTCTGCCGAGAGCGTCCATATATTTTGGAATTCCATCGGGGAAAAAACTCTCAATGCCTAACTCTTCAAATCTGTCAATCTCTTTTTCGCTTGCCTTGATTACAGAATTATTGAACTGAGCAGGGCCGTCCTTGACAGCTGTAAACATAGAGTCGTCCGGCGGAGAATATATAACGCCGACAATGGGAACGCCTTCGTACATAACGGCAATACTGACAGCAAAGCTGAGGAGGTTGTGAGCGAAATTATTTGTGCCGTCAATAGGGTCGATAACCCACCAGAAGGGCGATGATGCCCGCGGGGGCTGCTTCAGGAGAGCTCCATCCTTCCCCTCTTCGCCGATAAAGCCGTGATCGCTGAATGTTTCCTTTATTCTGTCAATGATTATTTGCTGACATCTTACATCAGCCTGTGTAACCAGCTCGGTATTATTTTTTACCGAGGCCTTTATGAAATTAATTTCTTCCATTGCTCGCTGGCCGGCAAGGCGTGCGGCTACAACTGCTACTTCTAGCATTTGGCTCAAATCTTTGTGGTTAAGAGTCATTTTCAGGGTTCCTGTTTTTTTCGATTCAGATAATGGACCAAGTATGTATCGCCCATCGACTGTGTAAGATGATAACATATCGTCGGTATCATTGCCAGCGGGAAATCTTTTGCGAAAAAGCTGATCCATATAATGAAGGATAAACCAATCGTTTTTTGTGAAGTTGTTATAGTAAAAGCTGAGGTCGAGGCGGCGTCAAGTGACAGCAGCCTTGATATCCCGAAATTCATTGCCAGAATTACTATGTGCAGGATTATGGCGGCGACGATAACAAATATTATCCGGTATCCAAGCTGGCCCAACTGTTCGGCAGAATTAGCGATAGCGTTAAAAATGAGCACCAATATGACAAACTTGCAGAATTGAGAGAAAGCCTTTCTGGCTCGCATTACTTTTTCTTTGATTTTTATTCGGATGAGTTGGCCAAGTATCACCGGCAGTATAACCATGACAAAGATTTTTACCATTATTTCAAGAGTGGGCAGTTCGATATTATGAGTGCCGGATAAAAGAATTTTCAGAGAGATTGGTATCGTAAATATCGCCAGGGTGTTTGTTGTTATATTTATTATAAGGTTAAGGGGTACATTACCACCTGCAAGAGTTGTCAGTACCGTAGCTGTTGCCAGGGTAACCGGTGCAACGGCCAGAATGCAGAATCCTACGAGAAAATCGGCGTTGCTGTTGAACATGATCTGTGCGAACAATTTTGCGATCAGTGGAAAAAAGACGAAGCCGGAAACTAACGCAGCGATAATGGCTTTAAAATTTTTGCTTTCAGATAAGATGGCACCGGCCTCAAGCGTTAGGCTGGTTAAGAAGAATGAAAGGAAGATGCCTATTTTCAACAGGTTGTATTCTTTTATGAACTCGGCCCAGTCGGAGAAATTCAAGCCCAGCACCACCGAGAGGGCGATTGCCGCAAGGTACCAGTATTTGATCGCCAGATTCTTCATAAATGCTGTCTTGACATAGAAAAAGATAAAACATATCCTAAGACAATGACCCCAGCAAGTGTTAAATCAAAAAGAAGCGGTTTCCTCGGTCGTTGCGATAGGCGGCGGAGAGTTGAATCGGCAATTATTTTTCTAGTTGTTTTCGCCCTGTTTTTCTTTTTCTATTGCCTTGCGGCGGGGGTGATTAGCTCTGAATCTCTTTTTGGCAAGTGTGGTTTCAAACAGTATTACGGCCTGCCTTGCCCCGGTTGCGGGATTACCACGGCGATAACCGCTTTTATGCGGGGCCAAATTCTTTCGGCGTTCTATATTCAGCCAGCAGCGGGAATAATGTGTTCATTGCTGGCAGTTTTGGGGATTTTATCTTTACTTACAGCCTTTTTCGGGGTAGACTGCCAATTCTTGCCATCAGTGCGGCAGTGGCGGAGGTCATATTTGATTGCTGCCATGCTTATTATTTTTGCCTTTGGCTGGGCGGTTACGCTGGCTCGGGCATGGATGGGGCAATCTTTGCCGTAGTAATATTTGCGAAAGGTTATCAAATGAAACTATTAATAAAGGTGTTTATTGTATGTTTTCTGATGTTTAGTGGAGGCTGTGCGCTTGTGAGCAGTATTGCTACTGAAACGGCTTCCGAGCAGAAAGTTCCAGCCGAGTATAGCCTTAAAACAGCCAGCCATGAAAAGATTATGGTATATGTTCGCTCGAAAAGGCGTAACCAGGCAGCATTAGCTCTGCGCGGGTATTTAACTGGTGCGATCAACGCCAGGCTTGCCAGCAAAACGGTTACATCCAAAAAAACCGCCGTTGTTCCCTACGCTCAATTGCATAAATTCTTCGTGGCCAGTGATGGTTCCCTTGAATTGTCGCCGCAGCAGGTTGCCAAGGCTCTTGGTGCTGACGCGGTGCTGGTGGTGGATATAGTTGATTACAAACTCTCCGCTATCACGGGCAGCAGTCTTTATACGGGTTTACTGCGGGCCCGAGCCACTCTCTACGATGCGACAGGAGAGGCGGTTTGGCCGATATCGGGTACCGGCAAGAATGTTGCTGTGGGCTTTGATGTCGAAAGCGGCGGCAGCGGTCAGGCACTGACGAGACTGGCTAATGCCGGGGCACATTGTATAGTCAGGTATTTCGCTAACTGTCCAAAAGATCAGTTCAAAATATTTGAAGAAACAGCAGGGGTT
>CAZOPG010000311.1:0-2946 GCA_964581585.1 uncultured Planctomycetaceae bacterium
TATCCAGCCCCGACGCACAAAGAGCGATAGCTGCGATGGCGATGGATGAAAAGAATAACATACAGATCAGAATCCTCGCTTTTGAATCCCTGGCAACATCATTTAAGTTGAATGGTCTTATGCTCCTCGAAGAGCAGGTCGATACCATATACGCTCTGGTTGGCTCAACTAACGGCGATGCCCAGTTACGAAGTTCAGCCGCGGCCGCTTTTGGAGCAATGGATCTGCCGGGCAGAAAAGTTAAGGATCTCATTCTCGATCAGGCCAAGTAGAAAATCAACCACACGAATAAATCGTGGGACTAAAGGTTGTTTTGTTCTAATGTATGATTCGCTTTGCTCGCGGGCTTATGGAAGTTAAGATATCATTGCAAATCGTTCCGGCCAACTTGGCGAGAGCATAAACGCTGCAGGGCGAAGAGTGGCTGTCATCTATTACAGTAACCGGCTGGCCAACGGCGATATCCGCAACATCTGTGACATCTATAACACACTTATCCATACTGATCCTGCCGATGAGCGGACAGAAACTATCAGCGACTTTCATCACTGTTTTATTGGAAAACAACCGTCGATAGCCATCAGCGTATCCGATTGGTATAACCGCTCCGATCGTATCACGTTTGACCTGGAAACTTCTGCCGTAACCAATGGTCTGGCCTTTTGAAAACTTATTCATCTGAACAATGGATGTATCAAGGCTGCAAACTGGTTTAAGAATTTGCTTCTGGGCAAAATCAGCAGAAACATACCCGTACAGTGCAATGCCGGGGCGAATCATATCAAAATGCGAGTGGGGCAAATTTACCGCCCCGCCGCTGTTGGCTGCGTGAATAATAATATCCTGGCGTTTGTTCAGCTTGTTTGCGTCCAGAAAATCAGTAAATCGAGCAAGTTGTTCATTTGCAAAAGATAAATCCTGTTCGTCTGACGTTGCCAAATGTGTATAGACCCCGGCCAGATGAAGATTTTTTGATTTATCAATTATTTTTATTAAATTCTGCGCCTGTTCTGGACGGACGCCGCATCGGCCCATGCCTGTTTCAACTTTTACGTGCAGATTCAAAACGCCGCCGAGAGAGGCCAGCACCTCTGAAATTTTCTCCAGCAACTCGGGGCAGGTAGCGGCGAAGTGAAAATTCTTCTCAGCACAGCTTTTTATCAACTCCGGCGAAAAAGCAGAATGTATCGGTTCAAAGATCAGTATGTTCTGCGATTCAACTAAATCAGAGATAAAAAGAGCTTCATAAACATTGGCTACCCCAAAAAAATCAACTTGTGCATCTTTGAGAATGCTCACAACCTCTCGCTGGCCATGTCCATAGGCGTTGGCTTTAACAACAGCACAAACTTTTGTGGTCTCTTTGCAAAGGCCTTTCAAAACCGCCAGATTGCTTAACAGTGCCTGTGAATATATGTGCAGATTGAGGTCGTCCCGCACAAATTGTTCTTCTAGGTTTGATTGCATTATCAATTACTCTTTTTGATTTCCTTATACAGTTTGAACAGTTCCTTAAACGCACGCAGAACCACGCTGATGTTTGCGCCGGTCTGCTCGCCTGCTGTTCTGGGATAATGATGAACCCCTTTTTGTATAATTCTATAGCCTTTCCTTTTGGCGCGAGCCAGAATTTCCGTATCGATTAGTGCACCTGTACTTTGCATCTTAATATCGTCGAAAATTTTCCGTCTGAAAAGCTTGAAAGCACAATCAATATCCCGCAGTTTCATTCTGAACAGACAGCAGACCAGCGTCCCCCAGCAAAAAGCATTTATTTTTCGCAGCAGATTATCCTGCCTTTTTATTCTGTAGCAACTTACGATATCACAATCATTCATCAGCGGCAAAAGAAGTGGCATTTCCGCGATATCAAACTGTCCATCACCATCCGTGTAAAAAACGAATTCTTTCGATGCCGCGCCAAAACCGCTTTGAAGTGCGGCTCCATATCCACGGTTTTTGTCGTGATGAACAACTTTTATATGCTCATCATTCAAAACCAGTTTATCTGCGACAGCGGCGGTGTTATCGCTGCTTCCATCATTGACGATTATTATTTCAAAATCTATACCAAGTCCCTTAAGCACTGTCAGTGCTTTATCCGTTACATTAACGACGTTAGCCGATTCATTGTAACAGGGGAAAAAAACCGACAGCGATTTTACCTGCCCCTGAGCCATTTGATTATTGCCGGATTTTTCATTCATCATTTTTCAATCTACCAACGCGAGGTATTTTGGAGAGCGACCTGTTCCTTGCTGTATTGCTTGACTTTATTTCTGTAAAATTCTGCCAGTTCCGGCTTCTTACGACTAATATTACTAAGATAGTTGCCGGAAAGCATCGCTGCGATCAGTTTGTTACGGTAGCCGTCCTCTTTGACATAACTGTCTTTATTGGCTTCAAAAACTTCAAAATACTTTGTCAAAATACCCGCTACCACACGATTAAGACCTTTATGCATTCTTGCGGCGTCAAATAATTCCATGATCACTATTTGTGATGGATTTATCTCAAGAGCTTTGGCCAGCCGAGCCATTCCCTGTTTGATATTTTCCTCTTTTTTTGTTCTTAAAAAAGCATGGGCTGTTGTAACCAGTTTGGAATATTCATCAGGAAACTTTGTTTGGCCTGTAGTCAAGCCGTTATAGAGTTTTTTGCCCTGTTCTGATTTAAAGTCTGCAAACATTTTCTGTCCATTATTCATAAAGACCAGCCGCCAGTCAGGATTGGTCTCCAGGGCCTTGACAATGGTTGAATTGAACTGCGCGGCGGGCATAAGAGTTACCCAGACATTTTCATCGCGGAAAGTTTTGTCAAGCCATTCTCCTATCGCAATGTAATCAGAAATCAACATCTTTTTTCGTCCCGCTCGCATGGCAGTCCTGGCAGGAGGGCCGCCACTCATGATGTGCATCCATCTCTTGTAAGCTTTGGTGTTGTAGG
>CAZOPG010000312.1:0-2917 GCA_964581585.1 uncultured Planctomycetaceae bacterium
TGCTTGTGGAATTATTTACTGCCAGTGTTGAATATTGCCCGTACGTGTCGCTGTTGAGAAGCACTAACAGGTCGCCGGGCGTTGTTACAATCCACGTCTCTGCACCGCTAAAAAGCGTTCCAACCTCAAAAGAGCCTCCATTATCCTGGGATAGCACAACACCAGGATTAAATTCCATGTAGTTTACATCGAGGGTCTCTGCAAAAGAGATGCTCGGCCCAATGGCCAAAACACAAATCACAAGAACACTCATTCCGAGCTTATACATCTCTGTCCATAGTTTAGGGCTATCGTATTTCGCTAGTTGTTCCAATTTAATCAACATCTCTATTTTCCTTTAAATAATATTGATGCCTGCGTCAAAAGTTCACCCAAGCGGTTTTGCTGAGCTTTGAAAATTTCTCAAACTCCCAGCAATGTAAAAAAAAACGTCTTTTCACATCCATACGAATACTGCCAGCCATCATTATCGCCCTCAAAAGTATAAAATCAAGCCATAGCGGCCCTTTCCCATACCTAAAATATGAATAATTTATGTTGTTTGACCCTTTATTAATTTGCCCGGAACACAAACGACATTATACTCCAGATCCTGACCACTTAATAATTTAACCATTGCATCAAAAGCCGTATCCACTACCTCACGTATATCAAACTCATAACGTGTTACGGGCCGGTGATAATGTAGGTCAGCTCCTTTATTGGCAAAAGTTATTAAACGAATCTGCTCAGGAACTCGAATTCGCTTATGTAAAATCGCACGGAACACCCCGCAGGCTACGATATCGTCATCGATAATAAACGCTTCCGGCTTACTACCGTTTTCCCATAATTTCATAAAACACTCATATCCATAACGCTCGGGAGAATCCCCAAAAAAATCCCTATGTATCCACTTTTCTTGTATAGAAAGACCTGTTTCAATAGCATGTTTAGTAAAAAAATGCTCATTTTTTGGTTCACTCATATGTTTTTCCCGTCTGTTCCAGCCAAGCAACAAACCAACGGTTTTACAGCCGATATCACGCAGGTAATGAAGCGATTCTCTAAAAAATAAATCTCGTTGGGGAGCAACAGAAACGTCTGCATAATGAGCATCCTCCCCAAATTGAACAACTGGGATCCGTTTTTGCTCTAATTCTTTTTTTATCTGTTTCTCCAAAGAATGAAAGGTGAAGATGCCTCGAAGTTTTTTAATGACGTCAGGTTCCAGAAGATCCAGTGTAGCCGGGAAAACTTTGTCTTTTTCTGCCAGCCCACCCAGATGCAAACGTGAAGACCACTCAACACCAGGATATCTTTGAATTTTTTCCGACAAACACATCGCAGTTTCACGGTAAAAGAGCGAATGATTGGCTCTCATAAGTTCTGACAACACCACTATGGCAAATTCGCCCTGTAATAAAGGGTCGAGAACAACTCTTCCTCGACCATGATAGGTCAGCAAAAGCCCTTCATCTTCCAATACACCCAATACCCTGCGTATCGTCGTATAGCTTGTTGAGTATTGCTTGGCCAACTCACGTTCCGGCGATAACATCTGACCGACATTCAAAGTCGCAATTTCTTTCCGCATATCATCCGCTAAAGATAGATACCGCGGATTTTTTCCTGTAACTTGCTTGTTTGTTGTTTGCACTTTCTCATTCCTCAATCACTTACATTCTTTTCGTCGTGCTACACAGCAGTGCTGTATAGAAATACATTACACCAATTACCATTACAAGGTCAAGTTTTTTTTTGAAAAGAATATGTGCCCACTAATCCACTAGTCCACTAAAAAACATCATAACCTATTGTAAATTCAGCCAGTTATGGCATTTGGGGTTGACAGGCAGATTTGACTATGTATAATGTAATACCAACTGTGAATAATTAATGCGCTTAGTGTCACACTATGGATAGGATGCAATAACAACGACAAGAAATGTCTTCATGCAAATCTCACTTGGAGAAAGGAAAGTATTACGCCATGTCTGAGAAAAAAGTTAAACGACTGGGAATATCAAACTATTTTTTTACAAAGGAAGAATTCTCAGCCAAACATTTGCAGATAGCTTCCAATGCCGGATTTAATTTTATCGAATTCTGGGGAGTCATGCCGCATTATAATTGTCATGATTTTTCCCGCACCGCTACGACAAAAAAACAGCTTAGAGAACACAAGGTTAAGGTTCATTCTATTCATACCACATCAGGTCTACCCTATGACGGTGCAAATATTTCAATTTTCGCATTTGAAGAATGCCAGAGAAAGGCTGCGGTTGAGGAAATTAAAAAAAATATTTGTACTTTAGCATTGCTGGACGGCGAGATAGCCGTCATCCATCCGGGCGGAGCCGCAGAGCCTGATGAAAGGGTACGTCGTCTCCAAAAAAGCAAGGACAGCATCAAAGAACTCCTGGATTATAGTGTGTCCATGGGGATAAAGATAGCGATTGAAAACACTTTGGTAGATAATGCTATTTGTCTGCAGGCAGAGGAATTGAGGGCCTATGTTGACAGTTTTCATTCGGATGAAATTGGGATATGTTTCGACACCAGTCATGCTAATTTGACGCAGGATATCTTTACTGCTGAAAAAATCTGTGGGGATAAAATAATTCATTTGCATATATCCGACAACTATGGCCAAAAAGATAACCATTTTGTGCCGTACGAAGGTCAAATAGATTGGTTGCAATTTAGAGATATTCTCAAAGATGTCGGTTACAGCGGTGTCTATATGTTTGAAATCAGACCGAATCCGGACGAAGCAGGAACACTCAAAAAAGTTTCTGATGTTTATGATAAGCTCTTTGCCTAAACGTAATGAAGAACTCTGGAATCACTCAGAGCCTGTTGCTGGCTCATTATTCAGCCCGAAGGGACTCGAACCCTTCTATGAAGCCAGGTTTTGCAAGCGTTAATTTTTTAA
>CAZOPG010000313.1:0-2904 GCA_964581585.1 uncultured Planctomycetaceae bacterium
ATCAAAAGCATTGTTGAGATAGGGCACACCGGCGCAGATGAAAAAGCTATGATTATTATGGATTTTGGTAATCAGAGATTTGCCAATCTCGCCTGCGCAGTCAACACCACAACAGGTCAGGACGCTGTGATTTGCGGTGAAAACGGTCTTATAAGGATCGATACTTTCTGGCGATCGGAAAAGATAACACTTCAGATTGCTGGCGGTGAACCCCAGCTTATCAACTGTCCCTTTGCCACGGGCCTTAACGGCTATAGCTATGAAGCAATGGCGGTAACGGAAGATATCATTAATGGCCAAAAAGAAAATTCGATAATGCCGCTGTCCGAGACTCTTGAGATAATGAATACTCTTGACCGCATCAGAGGAGAATGGAAGTTGAAATATCCCTGCGAATAAAAATATGCTGTCCACAGGCCGTTTTTCGCCTTGAATCTCCATTGTTCCCTTTTTTCCTTCAACTTTATGGCAAAAAAAGATTGCACAAATTGCATTTTTTTGTTATTAAACAAGATAGGTATTTTAAGTCTCGATATTGATTTTGTGGGGACTCTGTGATGCGGCTTACTGTCAAACGTGGCGACAATCTAGTAAATGAACTTAGATTTTCCAGGGGGCCGATCTATATAGGCCGACAGATCGGCAGCCAGATCTTTCTACCCGACAAGGCGGTTTCACGCCAGCATACCGTAATCTATACAACTACAGATGGACAATGGATCGCTGAGGACCTTGACTCTGCAAACAAAACATATCTCAATGATGAAGCAATTCATAAGGTTGAAATTAAGGATGGCGATATCCTGCATGTCGCTGATTTTGCTATCGAGGTTCATCTGGATGATCAAGCTAATGGACGGCCAAGCCCCGTCAGTCTTGATGATACACTGCACGCCACACTGCACGAGCCGCAGATAGTGATTCGTGATCCCGATAGTAGCGACTCACCTATGATAAGGATGCCGGCCAAGCGAATGAACGATTTCTCCAAAGCTGCTGAGGTACTCAATAAAGCCAAAACCCCCGAAAAGCTTTTAGAGGCACTGCTGGATATCGTAAGGAAACAGTTAAGTCCCTTTCATATCTGGATCGCTTTGCGAAACAACCCCTCCGGAGCAATGACATTTTCGGTTGGGAAGTCGAGGAAAGGCCTGACGGTCAAACTGGAAGATTTGATTTTTGAGCAGAAAATTCAGGCGGCGGTAAATCTCCATCATTATATACTTATTCCCCGCCTTCCTCTGCAGTCAGCTCAGCAGGAAAAAATAAACTCCGCCCTTATCATCCCTCTTCTCTGTGAGGCTGCCTGCTTCGGAGTAATCTACATTGATAATTCAATGGATCACGAACATTTCAACCTTACTGACCTTGATTATCTTGCGTTAATCGCGATGCAGGCTGCAGCATCTGTCAAAAATCTCCAATAAGTATCGGAAGTACAAAATATAATATTGACAATATTGTGATAACCCACATCGCTAAGCTGATTTCTTTTGTCTGGCCTGCCAGAATTTTTAAAATACTAAAAGCTATGAAGCCAAACGCCAATCCGGTACTAATGCTGTAACTCAAAGCGATCATGACAATTATGATAAAGGCCGGAAAGGCATCTTCCAATTTATTGAAATTAATCCTCTTAACCTCTTTTATCATAAACAGACCAACCATTATCAATGCCGGTGCAGTCGCATAGGTTGGCACAATTTCCACTATCGGCACAAAAAGCATCGCCATGAGAAAGAGAATTCCTGTTACTACTGAGGTAAGGCCGCTTCTGCCGCCCTGCTCAATTCCAGCCGCTGATTCGACATACGATGTCGTTGTTGATGTTCCAAGCACAGATCCAAACATTGTCGCGGCCGCGTCAATAGCCAGCAGGCGATCAAGTCCCTTTATTTTACCCTTCCCGTCGAGCATCCCTGCCTGACTACAGCAGCCCATCAGCGTACCAACACTGTCGAACATATCCATAAACATCAGCGCAAAGATACTGCCAAACATGCTCCATTTCAACGCTCCGAGAATATCCAGATGAAAAGCAACGGCCTTAATATTGAGTTTGGCCGAAATGAGAGTATCGGGCTTTGTGATCTTTCCACAAGCAATCGCAATAACGGTGGCAAACAAAATACCTATCAGCAGAGCAGCTTTGTTTTTTTTCATTTCAAGAAAAAGCATTACCACCAGTCCGGCCAATCCAATCACTACCGTCGTTGTCAGCGGTCCGGCTTGTACCAGTGTTACGGGATGGTCAACCACAATACCAAGATTTTTCAGCCCTATGAACGTTATAAACAATCCGATCCCAACTGCTATCGCAGAGATTAAGGACTGCGGTACTGCTTCGACGATTTTCTTTCTCAAGCCAACCAATGTGAGTATCAAAAAGAACAGACCTGACAAAAATACCACCCCCAGTGCCGTCTGCCAGCTTATCTTCTCGGTAAGCACAAGATTGTAAGCAAAAAATGCGTTAAGCCCCATTCCCGGTGCCATCGCTATCGGTGCGTTGGCAAAGAATCCGACGACGATTGTCGCAACAGCAGTTATCAGACACGTTACCGCTACAAGAGCTGTCTTGTCCATTCCGGCATCGGCAAGAATAGCGGGATTGACAAAAATAATGTAGGCCATTGTCAAAAATGTTGTAACTCCGGCGACAATTTCAACCCTGACAGAAGTGCGTCTTTCCGCAAGCTTAAAATATCTGTCAATCATTTTTTAATCCCAACTGTGTTCTTTGAGGTTTTTCAGTATCCGTTCGGCGCATTCGAGAGCGGCCAGGCCTTCGGCGGCGGTAACTTCGGGACGCAGAGATGGGTCTGCCACGGCATTTAGGAAGGCTTCCTGCTCAACGCGAAGCGGCTCTCTGTCGTCGATGTCGAGATGTTCGATGTGCAGAAG
>CAZOPG010000314.1:0-2904 GCA_964581585.1 uncultured Planctomycetaceae bacterium
GACGCGATCGGCTCCTTGATATTTTTGCCCGGACGTACAAATAACGGATAAACCTAATCGTCCACGCTCAACACTGTTTGGCGCACAAGCCGTCTCATCGTTTCGCTTGTTCGTAACCTTCGCATTCTCAATTTTGGAAAACCCATTTCAAAACCTCAAATTTATTCTTTATTTTCCATGATCTCAGCAGCGTAAGCTCGCCATGCCTGACTGCCTTTATCGATAAAACATTCAAATGATTTGTCATCAACCAACTGCTGTAACAAAACTTTGCGATCGGAGATGTCCGGCACAGTTTTAATAATAAGTTCTCGAACGGTTTTTAATTCAGTTAAAAATTCGCCGTGCCTGTCGGTGAACATCCGCTCCAGTTTCTTTCGTAAATGTTTAGCGTAAGCAGGACAATCTCCTTCAGTACTAACGGCTATCTGCAAATTGCCGCGTTTGACAACGGCTGGTATGAAAAAATTACAAAGCTGCGGCACGTCAACAACATTACAAAAAAGGCTCAGTTCCTGACAATCTTTGTAAATCTGCCTGTTGAGTTCATGGTCGTTCGTCGCGGCAATAACAAGGGTCGCACCTGAAAGATAGTCTTTGGAATATCGGCATTTTACCAACTTAGTATCCGTTTCGTGACACAGTGTCGCCAACTCATCATCTATACGTTCAGAAACTATCGTAAGGTTTGCCCCTGTGGACAAAAGCTGTTGAACTTTCCGCAACCCCACTAACCCGCCGCCTATTATGACTACATCACGGCCCTTTAACTTAAAAAACACTGGATAATTACTCATATATGTGCATTATATAGTAATTAATTACAATGGCAATGCCGGATTTGATTCAGAGCAGGGAAGACAAGGCTGCCAGATAACCTACCCAGAGGTTGTATATGAGCAATTTTATCGTATTAGTAAAACAGGTTCCGGATGTAACGCAGATTACAGATAACGCGTTTAATCCTGAGACAGGTACATTGGTCCGGTCTCGGCTGGCAAGTGTTATAAATGAGCTGGATACACAGGCTCTGGCTGTCGCTGAGAAAATGAATAAACTGAGCGGTGGAGCAGGCAGGATTGTTGCACTTACGATGGGCCCGCCAATGGCCGAGGAAGTACTTCGCTACGGCCTTTCCAGATGTGTTGATACGGCGGTGCTGCTTACCAGCAGGGCGCTGGGCGGAGCTGATACTATAGCAACTGCTAATCCGCTGGCATGTGCAAGTAGAAAAATCGCTGGAACTTTTTTTGCTGGCAGCAGTGATTATTATATCGTCAGCGGAATGCAGGCCTTTGACGGCGATACCGCCCAGGTGCCTGCACAAATCGCGGAACAATTGGGTATAGGCTGCATCGCTTATATGACCGATGTTGATTTCAGGGATAATCGTTTTGAGTTCAGCCGTATAATAAGCGGCGGAAGTCAGATTGTCAGGGCGAAAGAAGCTCCAACAGTATTAACCGTTGCCAAATACGAATATCCTCTTTTTGCGACCTTTGCAAGAACACGAAACGCAAAGGCTACAAAGGTTATACAATGGAGCGATGAGGATGTTAAGGCTGAGAATATCGGAGTCAAGGGTTCAAAAACACGTGTTATTCGAGTGTTTCCGCCCGGCAAAACCGGCCGTAAGTGCCAGCGTGTGACCGATGCCGATGAACTGGCAGGGTTGCTTGTCGAAAGTTTTACTAAAGCCGACGACCAACAATTAGAAGCCGGTCAAGGTGAAAATAATTATATTATGCCTGCAAAGCGAAAAAATCCTTTTGACAGAACGTTTGAGGGAACGGAGAAAGAGTGCAAAGATTTTGAAATTCTCTCGGATACACTCAACTCTGCGGGGATCACAGATATTGATAACATCGACGAACAGACTAAAGAAAAAATTCTTGCCTCGGCAGGTGAGCATTTTCACAGTAAGGCACTGGAGGATATGCTGGCAGGGGTTAAACTTATCAAGCCTTCATATACCGGCCAGGTTTGGGTGATTGCAGAACACGACGATGCTATTGTTCACCCGGCAACGTTTGAGTTGATTGGAAAAGCAAGACAACTTGCCGAGTCGCTGGAAGTCAAAGTTGGAGTTGCTGTTATCGGCAGCAGCGTTGAAAAGTTTGGTAAGGATTTAATCGCTGCCGGTGCCGATACGGTGTATGCAATTGAGAATAAAGTTTTGGAAGAATTTGACCCGGCAACATATTGCAAAGCACTTGCTGGGACGATAGAAAAATACTGGCCACAGATAGCACTTTTTGCAGCTACGCCGAGAGGAAGAGTGCTGGCTCCGATGGTCTCGGCACGATTAGGATGCGGTTTGACAGCTGACTGTACCTCACTGGACATCCGGGACAGCTCAAGACGTGGACAGATCGCAATATTGTTCCAGACACGCCCTGCTTTGGGTGGGAATGTTATGGCGACAATTTGCACAAAAGATTCGCGTTGCCAAATGGCTACAGCTCGGCCGGGCGTTATGAAAAGGCTGCCCGCTGACCCGGCAAGGCGGGGAGATATAATCAGAGAAAAAGCAAACGTTAAAAAATCTGACCGTACCATCGATATTATAAAAACCGAGCACAGCATCGGCTCTGTAAATCTTGATGCTGAAATAATCGTCAGCGGCGGAAAAGGTATGCAAAACAGAGATAATTATGAAAAGCAACTTGCAATACTAACCGAGGCTATCGGGCAAAAGCTGAATGTATCCGTCGAAAGAGGAGCTTCTCGTGCCGGGGTCGAGCAGGGTTTTATCGATCGTATTCATCAGGTGGGACAGACCGGAACAGCGGTCAGCCCCAAATTGTATATAGCCATGGGAATATCGGGCGCGATTCAGCATATGATAGGCATCGCCAACAGTAATACCATCATAGCGGTAAACAGTGATCCAAATGCACCCAT
>CAZOPG010000315.1:0-2890 GCA_964581585.1 uncultured Planctomycetaceae bacterium
GTTGCTTACCCTTATGATCGGTTTTTGGATTGTGGCTGGCCCTGTCGCCAGTCTTAATTATCGACTAACACACAGATTCAGCTTATTGCCCGATACAGGCAGCATCAATCTCTACATAGGTAATAACCCTGATTTTGAGGCTGTTAGTATAAGACCGGGTCTGAAATGGAAAGAGATTACCTCCTTACCGTTAAAACACGGCATACACAAGATAGACGAGGCTCGACATTTTTTTAACGAAAAAACATTTAAATATGTGCGTACACAACCAATAAGTTTTCTGAAAGGGCTGTTCCGCAAAAGTCTGCAATTTATAAGTTCCAGAGAAATGCCTGGTAATATAGATGTTTATTTATTTGCCAAATGGTCATGTTTGCTTCGGCTGCTTGTATGGAAAGGTAATGGTTTTGGTTTTCCATTTGGTTTACTTCTGCCTTTAACAATATTAGGCACTTTTTTTAATTGGCGAAGGATCCCTGTTCCTGTGCTGCTCTTCCTTATTGTCTATCCTGCAACGGTTATTTTGACTCACATAGAAGCTCGTTATCGAATACCGGTTATTGTACCCATGTGTATTCTGGCAGGAACGGCATTAGTGAAAATCACAGAAATGCTTCGTACAGGGCACTGGCATAAGGCACTACTGGCTATTATGATTATGGCAGGAACAGCTTTCCTTTGCAGTACGGCTGGACCGTTTTATTCTGAACAGGCTGAAAACATTAATTATGAAGCAGAATTGTATTTTGGGTTGGGGGATTCCTTTGGTAAACAGGGTCAGACTGAAGAAGCCATAAAAGCATATTCAACGGCTATTGAGATAAGAAACGATTATACAGAAGCACATCATAATCTGGGATTTTTGTTGATACACCAGGGCAAAATTCAGTCCGCTATATCGCATTACGAAACGGCTCTTAAGTCTGCTCCGGAAAATGCCGGCTTACTTCGCGATTTAGGTCAGGCACTTTTTTTGACTGGAAATACCGGGGAAGCAATTGACTGTTATCGCAAAGTAGTTCAACTTGAGCCGAAAAAAATAGACACTTATATTAATCTTGGCAATGCTTTGTTAAAAGTTGGGCAACCATCCGAAGCATTTAAATATTATTCCGAAGCGATTGAGCTTGAGCCTGACAATGCCGAGGCAAATAATAATATCGGCAATTTTTTTGCTATGCAGGGTCAACCTGACAAAGCTATCGTACACTATGAAATATCGCTTAAAATAAATCCTACAAATGCAAAGGCATTAAATAATCTTGCAAACGCTTTAGCAAGTCTTGGTAAATTTCGGCAGGCCTCTGAAAAATACAAAGAGGCCCTACAAATCAACCCTAATAATGCGAAAGTTCATTTTAGTCTTGGAAAATGTTTTGAGCAATGTGAAGAGATTGACAAGGCTGTTGCTGAATACACCAAAGCTCTTGCTATAGACCCAAAACTACATTGGGCGAGAAGAGCCTTAGATCGAATAAGGCAAAAAGAAATAACAAAATAATTATCCTGGGAGAATTAAAGGGGTATGGGGGCTGTTCGACATTTTATCTTCTGTGGAAGTTTTTATTTTTGCATATCGGTGCGGCGTTATTGTATGGGCAGGCTAAGATACATTTATCGCAGCCGAATTTGGAATCGCTTATCTTCTCTCGCAACTCGTCGGAAATTTCTCCGCGATGTTCAATTGTGAGGTAGCTGATGCATCTGTTGGCATCGAATATGCCATCCTCTCTCAAAGCGGCAGCGGGACAGGCTTTTATACATTTGTCGCAGTTTCGACAGGTTTGAGAAAAGGGCTCATCCGGGGAAAGCGGCAAATCGGTAATGAGTTCGCCGAGCAACGTTTGCAGGCCCAGGGTTGGATTTATCAGCATGTGGTTTTTGCCGATAAAGCCTACCCCGGCCCTTTGAGCCAGGGCACGCTCGGCAACAGGGGCGGAATCGACACAAGCTTTGAATTTTATTTTTTTATCAGTCGAATTCTGTATGAACTCGGCTAACTGGAAAAGGAGGTTCTTTATAAATGGATGGTAATCCTCGTAAAGGGCAAAGTTGGCGAACCCGGCTTTTCCCGCAGCAATATCCTCCGGCGGTTTATAATTCATGGAAACGCATATTACCGATTTGGCACCTTTTAGCAACTCGGCAGGGTTGATTCGCTTTTGAAAGTTTCGGCTCATATATTCCATTTGGCCGTTATATCCGTTTTTTAGCCAATCTTTGAGATAAACGATCTGGGCCTGTTCTATTGGCTCAGCGGTGGTTATGCCGACAATGTCAAAACCGAGTTGGATCGCTTTTGCTTTTATCTTTCCTGTAATATCCATAAGCTGTATTATACACGCTCCTACAGCAATATGAAACAGTTGGGAGTTGGATATGAAAATCGGTATTGTCAGCGACAGCCATGGCCATCACGTTAATGTACTCAAGGCAGTCGATGTTCTCAATGAAGAAAAAGTGCAATATGTTCTTCATGCCGGCGATATTATTTCGCCTGTTGACGCTCAGGCTTTTTCTAATGTCAGAAATGCACAATTTATCGCGGTCTTCGGAAACTGCGATGGCGAAAATTTTTTTCTTCGCAGCACAATAGAAGATTTCGGCGGTCAAATTCATAACCAGCCATATGTCGGCCAAATTGGAGACAAAAGTATTTTTATGACTCATACTCCAGGCGTTCTAGACGCTGTTGTTGAAAGCGGCAAATACGACGTGGTTATTTATGGGCATATGCATAAACGGGATATTCGCAAAGTAGGATCGTCCCTGGTAATAAATCCGGGTGAATTGACGGACAGGATAACAGGCAAGAGCGGCCTTGTGATATTACAACTTGACGATATGAGCTATGAAGCCAAAACTATAGGCAACTAAATCCATCGCTTTA
>CAZOPG010000316.1:0-2858 GCA_964581585.1 uncultured Planctomycetaceae bacterium
GGTACAAATTTCAACCGCCCGCCAGATGGTACAATTTTGCTCCGCCGTTTACATTCAGGGGATTTTTCTATATCTGGGTGGGTGTATTGTGAGGGCAAGTTACAGAATAATAGTGATAATTTCGGAACTGCTTTTGGCTCTGCGAGTTGGGCAAAAACTAATGCTGTAAAAGGTATTGCTCTTAGAACTCAAAATACAGCGGGCGATTTATGCGCTACTATTGGGGATGGCTCGACTTACACAAGATTATTTTTGCTAAAAGATATAACAACTACAAACAAGCAAAAGTGGTTTCACATTGTACTTGTTTATATTTCGGCGGATAATATCTTAAGAGGTTATGTGAATAAAGAATACATTGGTAGCTGTAGTAAAGTATATGCCGATTCGGAACAAAATTTTTGTATAGGTCATTCAGGCAAGTTAAACAGTTCTGAAGCATTTTGGTATGGGAAAGTTAAAAGTGTGGAAATATTCGATAATGCATTATCTTATTCTGAGATCGCAGATTTATACTCAAAAGAAAATATACCTGTAGAGTATCCCATCAAATACACTTTGAACTTGCGAAAATCACAGGTTGTCGTCTATCCGCTTCCATTGATTTCCCTGAGCAAGGCGTTGATGAATAAATAAACTTCTTCAAACAAATACTGCACTTTTTGTTTAGTCAGCTTTCGCACTTTTGAAAGGTAATAAATCGGCGATAACGACCCCAAGAAGGCGATTATGAATTAATGCCACTTTCGAAAAAAGCCCCGAAAGTGATAAAAAATCATAAAAGCGACTCATAGGCCATTTTGCCTATATTTACATTTTGAAAAAGTGCGAAACTTAACGTTTAGTGAAGAAGGTGAATTCGTCAATATGCTCCTTTGCCTTTCAGGACTGTAGGGATTGTCCAAAACAATATTCTCATATCAAGCCCAAGTGACCAATTGTTGATATACCATAAATCCCACCTGACCCATCGAGAAAACGACAAATCTGAACGTCCTCTTACTTGTGAAAGACCAGTCAGGCCTGGCTTTATAGACAATCTCTCAATATGTTCGTGGTTGTATTTCCTTACCTCATCAGGGAGAGGGGGACGTGGTCCTACCAAACTCATATTACCTTTTAAAACGTTAAAAAGCTGAGGTAATTCATCTAAACTATATTTTCTTAGAAATTTCCCTATCTTCGTTACACGAGGGTCTTTTTTAATTTTGAACATAACGTTATCTTTAGATTCATTTTTTTCTAATAACTCACCTTTAAATTTATCCGCATCTTTGAGCATTGAGCGAAATTTATAGAAATTGAATACTTTGCCATTAAGTCCGACTCTTTTTTGGATGTAAAACAAAGGTCCTGAGGAGTCGATTTTTATTAAAATTGCTATAATTACACACGGAATGAACAGTAGGACAATTAGCAACAACGAAACCGCTATATCTAACAATTTCTTAGATATTATTTCTGTCGGATGTTTTTTGTGGTTTTGATAAGTAAGCAATGGAATGATTCCAAGATAAGTTATACCTAAGATTGGTAAAGAATCTTCTAAATGTTCGGGGACGATTCTTATACCTAATCGCATTTCTCGTGCCTGTTCCATTAATTCAAAAACAGGTTTTTGCGTAAGCGGCATGGTAATAATAACTTCTTGTACAAAGTTTTTTTTGGCTATCGCGATAAAATCTGAAAAATCACCTAAAACTGGGATACCATCTAAGTCACCTTTTCCTTGCTCATCTAAGGCACCTATTACTTTTAAGCCCAAATAAGGATATTTTTTAATTTCTGCAAAAACCATCTTGAAAATTTCACCAGTTCCGATGAGTAATACATTTATATTGCGGAAACCATCTCTGATAAGTTTTCTCAATATTATCCTTTTAACTGTTCTCCATCCTCCCAAAAATGTACAAAGTAATCCAAAATTCCCCGCAAAAACAAGACGTGAAAAAAACTTATACTTCATGAAGAATACTACCGAGCCTACTATGATGCTCATACAAAAGATGTACATCACTACTTGTTGTAGCTCTTTGAAAATGCTCAGATCCCTATTGGTGTGAAAGAGATATTTGTGTTTAAAGGTAATAACTATCAATATGCCCCAGAGGGCAAAAATAAAACAATGTTCTACGAAATTAGGCAAGTAAACTCTAACGGAAGTACCATCAAAGGAATTATATTTAAGAATATAAGGAACAAAGAAGCTTGTCGTTATAAAAAACAAATCTATCAGTATATAAATGGGTCGTATTTTTCGTAAGGATTCAATCATAAAAGACGTTTCTTCAATAAATAACTAAATATTGTTCAATACTTCCACTTATCTTTTGCCAGCAAGAGTGTCTTCATAAACCTGCCGTACCTGCACAGCTATTTTATCCCAATTGTATTTTTGCCTAATAAATTCAACCTGTTTCGCTTGTTCTTCGCCAGATAGCCTACCCACCTTTATCCATTGGTCCAGTTTTCTGGATAACTCCTTTTCATTTCCAACGGCAAAGTACCTATCCTCATCCAACCCAACTTCTTTATTGGGAGCAATGTCGCTAACAAGCACTGACAGACCGTGTCCTAATGCTTCAAGAAGGGCTATTGGAAGGCCTTCGTGATAGCTTGGCAATACAAATAATCCGGCATGAGAATATATCTCATTCAGAGCATCCCCTTGAATAAAGCTGGTAAGTACAACTTTATTATTATCCGTCGCCTTGGATTTTAGTTCTCTACTATAGGGCGTTTCGTGATCGGAGTTTCCAGCAATAACCAATTTCCAATCGGTCTGGATATTGGAAAACGCTGTAATAAGGTTATGCAACCCCTTTTCCGGAACAAATCTGGCCACAGCTAAGACGTAT
>CAZOPG010000317.1:0-2856 GCA_964581585.1 uncultured Planctomycetaceae bacterium
GGTGCCGCAACAATTGACATAATTCATTCCTTTTTAATCTGCAATAACACAACTGTATCAATACAGAGGTGAATTGTAAATAACTTTCTTTCTTTTTCTGGTTAATACCTTATATGTTCGGCGATAATTACTTGCTGTCACGCAGGTGACTCGCCGCTACAGTTTAGTTCTAGCATCTCTTATAATGTACTGTAGCGTCGGTCGTTGACCGTCGGAAAAATATTTCTCAACTTTATCACCCAAAAAGTGCTAAAACAACACAACTAATACATATATAATTATATTTTATATAGCTTGATTTGATAAATACTGTTTATTGGCTTAAGCATTTCAGGGTAAAACAGTCGAACCAAGTAGTTCCTTCGCCACCGGATGAACTCAATCCAAATCCCATTCTTATTGCATTCTGAGGAATTTTGACCTCGACGGATACCTCGGTCCATTCAGTTTCTCCAATTAAAATGGAGGATACATTCTTAAGTGACAGTAGATTTTCATCTCTACATACAATACTGATCTTACTCTTTACTGTCTTATTGGAATTTTTGATCCATACAGAAAACCTGTACCGGTCGCCAGGCTTCACTTTTATAGGAATAGATCCGCTGGGATAGTTTCGGTAATGGCTACTCCAAAAAGGTGAGTTGTTTTTGGCTTTAGTGATCTGAAGCGAATAGGTGCCAGACATCGTAACGTCATAGTCTCTGCCAATATAGCTAATTCCATCAATGCTTTCATATCCGCCCCAGTGCATGGGAATCCATTTGCCGAGCTTCTCAATGAATATATTGCGTTGTCCCCGCTTGCTGTCCACATGAAAGGGCACGGCTGTATTCGTTATGCCAGCGGCGGAAAAAATCGCACGATAGTGGCCATCGCCCAGAATACCGTTTTCACACCGACATCCCATCGAACCGCAATCTGCTCTCCAAAGCCCTTGAAAACCTTGCGGGAATTTCCTTCTGCATCGACAACGTCGATTGCCCAATCGCCACATTGGGGAAGGTAGCCACTGAACAGGTTAGTTGCCCCCGGAACAATAATACTCGGAACCACATTGGCATCAAGCACAGAGGGAACGGTAAATGCTGTCCACGCGGACCACAGTCCTTGTTTGCCGGACAGAATATTGTTGCTGACAATCCGCCACTCATAGATACCCGGAAGTAGCGCAGCCGTGGATTGGGTGAAGTTCTCATGGATGCTCTGTACCGAGGTTAAGGTTTGGCGATTTCCCTTTCGCCTGAGTTCAAAGGAATAGAGGCTGGTTCGGCCGTCGTCCTTCCACACAAAGACCGGAGCTTGACTTTTGGGATGAGACTCCAACGTCGGACTCAAGGGGGTGGGCATCGTTGGTATGGCATCATCTGCAGGACAGAGATATATAACTTTTGCCGTTCTAGCTGGCAGCTCGCAGGAAAGTTCTTCCGGACTATCGATGACACGTTTTTCGAAATAGTCCACGGCCTTGAAGGCTTCAGGCAAAGATTTGTTTCTTACATTGAAGTATTTTACTTCATCCGTGTCATTAAAGAGAACCACAAGACGCTCGTTCTTTTCATTGAGCAATACGGCAACGGAATCGAGAGGGAGCGCCTCTTGATTCAAAACTTCAACCATGTCGTCCGCACGCCTGTGCAAAAGAAAGAACTCCTCAAAATCAGCAACGGTCCCTGTGACCCGGGATACCGCCGAGTAGAGCCGTCCATCATCAACGCCATCAAAAAACACCATGAACGTACTACAGTCTACCACTCGCTGGAATAACCTGACTTCTGCCTGAGTCGTGTCATAGTCTTTTTCCCATACGCCTTCCCCGCCGGCGAATGCCTTGGTGACCCCTATCACCTTGCGAGTAGCTCGATAGTCACCGCGACCATAGCCACATACAACCAGGTCCAGATATCTAGCAAAAGAGCTCCAATCCACTCCGTAGTGACCTCTCTTCAACCCACTCGCCTGATACGCGCTATAGGCACCGAAAACACAATCAGGATTGCTTTTGTCGATCGCCTGCCGATACAACTTGAGCATCTCTCCGTTCTGCCAGCACCTGAAATCCGTCCATTGCTCGCGGTATCTCCCCGCGAGCGACTCGATGGACAGCTCCTCTGCTTCCGCAATATCATATCTCTGTCGGAACATCTCAATATTCTTCTTCGAATACCCAGGTGCCTTGTCACCAAATATACCGAACTCATAATCCACGTGTATCAGTTGATAGGTCTTCGCCATTCCGCCAATAATCTCGTCAATGACCTCTGTAAATGCGTTAGTTCCCTCAAGAAGATCAGCAAAACAGATGGAGGCTACTGGTTTGCCGGAGAACGATACCTCGCACTGTTCTGGATGCTTCTTGAGATACTGCGCAGCCCCGGGAAAAACACCAGCTGTCAATATCGGCATCATTTTCATGGTGTTAAACCCATAGGTATCGCGAATAGTACTTCGCAAGCTCCAGTCATTCAACTGTAATTCAGTCGATACCGTATTAAATCCTGCGTCATGCCACTTTTTGAAAATACTTTCTTGCTCTATCTGACCATACTGGGAGACGGAGTAAAAAGGCAACCACGGCCAGATCATAAACGCTAGTTCCTTAGAAGTCTGTTTCTGCGAAAATGGAGGAAGAACCTTGAGCGGCAAACTATGCTCTATTTCATAGTGGTCAATACCGGGAATAAAGGTCCGGAAATAGATTCTCCGTTCAGCGGAAGAAGTCTGTCCTGAACCGGCCAGCCTAATAAAGAGAGGGATCGGCAACCATTCCCATTCCGGCGCATCACTCTCCATGACGACCTCTTTTGGGAAGATCATCGTATAGCGACGATATCGCTCTCCGTTCCTCTCAACCAG
>CAZOPG010000318.1:0-2853 GCA_964581585.1 uncultured Planctomycetaceae bacterium
CATGAGGTGTTATGGAGCGGATAAATAATGTTGCGCTTCAGATTAAAATTTGGGTGATTCACGATTCCATCACTTTTGGACGTGATCATCGGATAAAGAATATCATAAGCCGTATTACATTCATGCGCCAACCTGAGAGCAAAATCACGCATCTTGTCAGGTTGCTCTATACAAGCCATTAAAAAATTCTCCGTTCCCATTACAGTGGAAATCCAGTCTGTAGGACCGCCAAAATCGGTCGTTCCCAAATACTGAACACCTGCACATTTTTCTGAGAAATACTGCACCGTTTCCAAATGTATTTTCCAGTAATAATTATCTTCGTCAAAATGAACCTTATCCGCTTCATCGAGACTGGCTATTAAAGGGTCGTGCCAGACCGTATCAGCACCAAAGACTGGCTGGCCTCCGCAAAAGCCGACAAAAACATTGGGCCCGTAGGACGCCAACACATACTGAAAAAGGTCTGCATGCCAGTTCCAACTTGTTCTTCGCCAGCAGGACAGCTCGTAGAATTTTTCCGGGTTGAGATATTTTTCATCTGAGGCCTCGACCATCCACGGCTCAGGTTCAGGGCGATTTGGGTTGAGATTTTGAATGTGAGCGATAACAACGCCATCGCCTTGATTTGTCCAGACGGATCCATAACGCTTTCGTAAATTTTGCCAATCTGGAATAAGACTAAAACTAAATTGTTCTTCTTTCATAACATCTCCGGCTAATATATAAATATCTGCACTATACCTCAAACGGGTCGTTTTCTGCGACTGGTAATCCTGCGGCCTTGCGAGCAGCTTTTTCAATCTCTTTATGGTTCGGCGGGCAGCCTTTCACAAATATGCCTTGATCGGCAACTGCCTTGGCACACTTGCCAATAACTACACATTTGTCACCGCAAGGGATTTCTTCTACCCGGCCGAGAACAAATGTTGTCCCGGCCAGAGCAGTTCTCTCTTCACCAAGAGAATAATAAATATGTCTGAACTCGGCCCAGCAACCACTGCATACATCTTTCGAAACAATACTTATTCCCATCTCTTCATATTGTTTTTTTACTACAGACTCAGCGGTAACAAACCGCCTGCATACAGATTTTATCAAACAGCCCAAAACATCAATTTCATCAAGACTCTTTGGCCCAATTCCCGATTTGATCGCATATTCTATAAATTTAATCTTTGAAATATCGAAGCCCATAACTGCGGCTCCTACCATATCGGTGGCTAGTGTGTTTGTGCCAGCAATTATTATATCCATCTGTACAGGGTCACCCCCAGCAGGCCCCATGCCCTCTGCTGCAGTCATGCCGTCAATAACAATGATAGCGGGCTTAATAAGCATCGATAAATCTACTATCGCCTGCTCTAC
Organism: uncultured Planctomycetaceae bacterium; assembly: GCA_964581585.1. GTDB lineage: Bacteria > Planctomycetota > Phycisphaerae > Sedimentisphaerales > UBA12454 > CAZOPG01. The sequence goes on from CAZOPG010000318.1 coordinate 1,369, forward strand.
GCCAAGACCATGACTTCGTTTCTTCTCACTTAATGGAATAACTCCCTTTAGATTTTTGATGCCAAGTGTAACACGGGTCTGGTCGTGAGTCTTCATTACCGCCGCATCAATAATCTTGTCGGCCTTAAGTACTGACTTTGCTATCTTTGTATTCTTGAAAACTCTGGCTCCGGCTATTTCTACATCAACCATTTCATCAGCCATTAAATCGACCAAAGGAACATCTTTTTCAAGTCCAAACTCTGCGAGTGCATCGTAGTAATATCTGGCACAAGAGGCGTCAAAATTGGCGTCTGACGGATCATACTTCAGGTTGTTTTCACCAATAACAGCATTACCGCCAGATTCGATGACCAACAAGGCTAAAGCGGCAACAACTTCCTTTGAAGTTACTGTCCCGGGCGTGTATTTCTCCGTCAAACAATTCGGTTTTATCAAAACCTTTTGGCCGGGCTCGATAAAGCTATTCATACCGCCTATAAGCTGTATCGCCTGTCGTACAGCATTCATAGAATCTTTGTTTTTTCCAATCGCAACAGAATAATTCCTCATTCTCTTATTCAATTTTTAGTTCCATTTTTGCAGAACCATTCTGAAACAATTTCCAACTTATCCAAAGGAACATCTATGCCGTCAACAAATAAACAAAGTATAATATGCGCCTCTCTCAAACGAGGCGTGTAGAAGCGGTCAAGCATATCAGATATTTGTTTTGCGCTGCACTGATTAAGTGTTACCGGGTCAAAGCAAGGCATTAGAAAAATATTTTTATTGCCCCATAAATCCAGCACATCCTCACAATATGTATCGCCAACCGGCGGGGCGGTCAAAGCATGAATTCCATCCAGCTCGGTCTCGCGGATAATAGGTAATAATTTTTTAATATGACCGCACATGTGCAAAATGGCCTTTTTGTTATACTTGTGAGCAATTCTGCAAAAATCTCTGACATGAGAAAAATTGTAGTCCTGATATATTTTTGGGCTTATATATGTTGTGCTTGTATTTTCAGTTAAAAGCAGGCTATCTGTGTCGGCTTCTTTGGCAGCCAGCTCAAACCTCTGAAGGTCCTTTTCGTGCATTAGTTCAATCAGCTCATTAATTTCTTCGGGGTAATCACTGTTCAGGAAATAAAAATTTTCCATGCCCATAAAATTTTCCAGCAGCGTAGGTATAGTCGAGCCATTCAGTGATTTTGTCATAACTCCGTCATCTGCTATTATTTTGTTGATTCGAGACAACTTGTCGGATTCGTCTATAAGCTTATAGCTGCAGCCCGCCCACATTTTTTTGAATTCACGAACATCCTCAATAGTATTCAGTAGATATTTTGTCGGGTGAGGTCCGGAATAAATTTCATCCAACTGTCCCCACTGGGATGTATAGGTGTTTTTTATTTTTCCATCAGAGAAAACTTCCTGCGATGTTTCTGTTTCAGCCAATACCCTTACAGGATTTTGTAAAAAAAGCTCTTCTTCAAGGCCG
>CAZOPG010000319.1:0-2848 GCA_964581585.1 uncultured Planctomycetaceae bacterium
TCTTTAGTCTCTGAGATCTCTGTCAATTCCTCGTCAGAGATCGCAGAGACTAAAGAAATTTTGTTCTCTGCGGGCAAAGAATTTTTGCGTAAAGAACTTATTGAGCTTGAAAAATATGTCCTGCTGCAGATTTACGATTCGGCCTGGAAGGATCATCTTTATTCGATGGATCATCTCAAAGAGAGTATTTTCCTGCGTGCCTTCGCCGAGAAGGACCCAAAACTCGAATACAAGCAGGAAGGCTATAGAATGTTTAATGAGATGCTGGGTGTTATTGAAGACAGAGTAACCGGCACTATATTCAAGGTCCATCTTGAGGCGGGGGCGAGAACTCGAAACGTCTGGAATGTCGGACAGGTTCAGCATGAAGAAGTTGATCAATTCGCGATGGCTGAACGACAGAGGGCAGCGGCAACGGCCCCCCAAGGCAATGCGGTGAAGCAAATCAAGCTGGAAACCCCCAAAGTTGGTCGCAACGATCCATGTTCATGCGGCAGCGGCAAGAAATATAAAAAATGCTGCGGCAGAGGCGTTTGAGCAAAAGATTAAGACAACTTTTCCACCTCAGCTATATATTTCACTACGCTGTCTGATTCATTTGTGCCGATCATTTTGTCAGCATGCTGTTTTATTTCATCGGTGGCGTTTTCGACGGCGATTGCTGTGCCAGCCATCTTGAACATATTAACATCATTCAGATTATCGCCGAACACCGTCAATTCGTCAGGCGAAAATCCTTTCATTTCAAGAAGTGTTTTTATGGCAATCGCTTTGCAGGCTTTTTTATCATGTATTGTAAGCCAGTGCCATTGCGGCGAATATGGATTTTGAAAAAAGTGTGTTTGAAGAGATTCGCCGAAATTTTCCTCGATGGTAGCAGTCAAATCTTTAACTATTTCATATTCAGCGATCACTGTCATGCATACAATTTTCTCGTTGAAAGTTTTTTTGATATTATCAGTCTGCCTGAGCTTTTTGCCATGCCCCTCACTTATATCTTCAATCAGCCACTTCATCCCATCGTTGACAGTGTGTTGATAATAGAGCATATCTTCTGAGCCGTTAAAGCTTGAAACAAAAGGTATGCACTGATGCGCGAGGATCTGCGAATAGATTTGTCCGACGATATTTTTATCAATAGCGTTTATTACCAAATGCCTGCCGGTGGTGAACTCGGTAATGTAAGCACCGTTAACCGCAATTATCGGCAGCCTGAAAGGAACCTCTGCGAGAATCCTTTTCGTACTGGTAACGCTTCTGGCACTGGCGATGGTAAAATTGACGCCTGCATCGAGCAGCTTAATAAGCTCGGCTCTGCAGTAACCGGACATTGTAGCGTCATTGCGCAGCAGTGTTCCGTCGAGATCAGATATATATATTTTTCGCGTTGTCATTCTGAAGGCAGCTTTGCCAGGTCAGCATCTGAGCCTGCTACCATGAGAGTGTCGCCCTGGTAAATAATCGTCTCTGGCAGCGGGACATTAACAATCTCTGTCTTTGTCTCGGTATCTGCCCCACGTTTTATTGTGATGAGGTTGATATTATATTTTTGGCGAAGTTGCAATTGCGAAACTGTTTTTTCATTAAAACTGACAGGTGCATTAACGCTTGCAATAGAATATCCTGGTGCAAAATCAATTTTGTCGCTTATCTGGGGCGCGATTAGTTTATAAGCCCATCGCTGAGCGGATTCAATTTCGGGATAGATAACTTCATTTGCTCCAACCTTTGACATTACCTCTCCGGCAATAAGGCTCTCGGCACGAGCGTAAATTTGTTTTACACCCATCGCCTTTAAGTTGACGATCGTCAATATCGCAGATTCAAATCCGCGACTGCCCTGGCCGATTCCGACTATAGCTACATCTACTTTGTCCACGCCCTGGGCCCGCAAAGCGTCTTCGTCTGTGCTGTCGAGGCGAACCGCATGGCTAACCTGATCCCGCAGATTCTCTATCACCTCCCTGTTATGATCAATCGCAATTACCTCAGCCTGGCTCAACGCCAGTGCTATCGCCAGCTTCTGTCCGAATCTTCCCAATCCAATTACCGCAAAACGTTTCATTTTAAGTCTCCTATCATATTTTCCTATCCGACAACCACCGCTTCCGTTGGGTAATTATACCTTACAGGCTTAAGATTAAATGTTAACATTGCCAATAGCGTCAGTGGCCCAAGTCGTCCGATCAACATTGTAATAATGATAATAACTTTGCCTGGAATTGTCAAAGCAGCCGTAATGCCGCAACTGAGCCCAACGGTTCCCAGTGCCGAACTAGTCTCAAAAAGAATCTGTGACATATCGAAGCCGCTTTCTTTTTCGGTTAGGCTTAATAATAGTGTAGCGGCCAACAAAACGAAAACGAACATCAGCACAACTGTCAACGCTTTACCGACTGTTGCGGTATGAACGGAACGGCCGAGGATTTCCACTTCGGCACGTTTTCTTATTGTTACATACGCTGCCATAACAATTACCGCCAGCGTTACAGTTTTTATCCCGCCAGCAGTGGACCCTGGTGAGCCTCCTATGAACATGAGTATGATCAAAACCATTCTGCCGGCAACGGACATCTCACCAATATCAACGGTGTTAAATCCTGCTGTTCGTGCTGTTATCGATTGAAAAATAGCTTCTCCAAATTTGATATCAGCGGTATCGAACACCCATATCGCTGCGGTTCCGACAATGAACAACAGGGAACTTACTATTAAAACAATTTTCGTCTGGAGCTGCATATGTTTGGCAGGCTGTTTTCTTCACACAGCCTGCCAAACATATGCTTCTTCAGACGAAAATTGTTCTAATAGTAAGTTCTCTGTTCTTCGTTGTTGGAACCGCAGCGGT
>CAZOPG010000320.1:0-2844 GCA_964581585.1 uncultured Planctomycetaceae bacterium
GATATCACCGGATGCCCCCTGAAAAGGGGGGTATGCCTGATTGTTAGGACGCAGACACCTAAAAAGCCTAACTCGGCTTTGCGGAAAATTGCCCGTGTAAGATTGACCAATGGAAAAGAGGTCAATGCTTATATTCCAGGTATTGACCATAATCTGCAGGAACATAGTACCGTAACAGTTCGTGGCGGCAGAGTCAGGGACCTTCCCGGCGTAAGATACCATATCGTTCGTGGTACGCTCGACACCGCTGGTGTTACAGGCAGAAAACAGGGAAGAAGTAAGTACGGTGCCAAGAAAGCATAACAAAAAATGTTAAAATATTAATGTGCCGGAAAGGTATAGATAATGGCAAAACAATTTACAGCCTCTGTGAATCAATTGAAACCCGACCCGAAGTATGATAGCAAGTTGGTTTCTAAGTTTGTTAACATTTTGATGTGGCAGGGCAAAAAAAGCGTTGCTCTAAAAATCTTTTATGATGCTATGGACATTATTTCAGACAAGATAAAAGATGTCGAAACTTTGGAGGTTTTTGAAACAGCGATCAATAATGTAAAGCCTCATCTTGAGGTACGCAGCAAACGTGTCGGCGGAGCCAGTTACCAGGTTCCTATGCAGGTCAAGCCGAAGCGTCAGCAATCACTGGCATTTCGCTGGATATTGGCCTCTGCACGTGGAAAGAAGGGTAAACCGATGGCTGTAAGGCTCTCTGTCGAACTGATGGACGCTTATAACAAGCAGGGCGGGGCGATGACCACGCGTGAAAATGTGCACAGAATGGCCGAGGCTAATAAGGCTTTCGCCCATTTTGCATGGTAGTAACTCTTGAAATCCACTGCCGCGGCTGATTTACATAATTGGCCGTGGCGTTTTTTTTTTATTATTAGAATTGTAACTGATATGCCCAAGGATTTAGCAAAACTTCGAAATATTGGAATAATTGCCCATATAGATGCTGGCAAGACAACGGTAACGGAGCGAGTTCTCTACTACACCGGTAAAACTTACAAAATGGGCGAAGTTCACGAAGGCACAGCGGTGATGGACTATCTGCAGGAAGAGCAGGAGCGGGGCATTACGATAACTTCCGCTGCCACGACCTGTCCTTGGAAGGATTACACATTTAATTTGATCGATACACCAGGCCACGTTGATTTTACAGCTGAGGTTGAACGTGCACTTCGCGTTTTGGATGGAGCGGTAACAGTTTTTGATGCAAGTGAAGGCGTGCAGGCACAAAGCGAAACTGTCTGGAGGCAGGGGCAGAAGTATGAATTGCCATCCATGTGCTTTGTCAATAAGATGGATAAAATCGGTGCCGATTTTGAGATGTGTATCGAGAGTATTCGCGATAAGCTTGTCGCCAATCCAGTAGCGGTTCAGCTTCCTATTGGTGCCGAAGCCGGTCTAAAGGGTATTATAGATATTGTAACGATGAAAGCGATATATTATGAATCGCAAAAGCTTGGCGCCGCTTTTAGGGAGGTTGAGATACCAGAGAACTTGCGGTCCAAAGCTGAAAAGTGGCGGCATGATATGATTGAAACTGCTGCGGAATTTGATGAAGAATTGATGGAAAAATATATCCATGACGAATCAGTCAGTAATGGACTGATTACCTCCGCGATAAGAAAGGGAACGCTTGAGAATAAGCTGCATCCGGTTTTCGTCGGCTCTGCACTGAAAAATATTGGTGTACAAAGATTGCTTGATGGCATAGGAGCGTATCTGCCTTCTCCACTTGAACGACCCAATATTATGGCTCACAAGCCCAATAAAGAAGAAATTGAAGTGGAAGTAACCTGCGATGCTAACAAACCGTTGGTAGCACTGGCGTTCAAAATAACAAGCGACAAACATGGTGATTTATACTTTTTGCGAATGTATCAGGGTAGATTGAAAAGTAACTCGCGAGTGTTGAACCCAAATCGTAATTGCAAAGAAAATATTACACGTATTTTTGAGATGCACGCACAAAGCCGCGAAATTCTTGCAGAAACCACTGCTGGGGATATTGTTGCCTGTGTAGGGATGAAGAATACTTATACCGGCGATACAATATGCGACACAAAGAATCCGCTGGTTCTGGAGAGTATAACTTTTCCCGACACCGTGTTGAGCATGTCGATAGAACCATACACAGCAGCAGACAGATCTAAACTTGGTGAAGCACTGGCTATGCTTCGTAAAGAGGATCCTACATTCGTATGTGAATATGATAAAGATACCGGCCAGACTATCATCAGTGGTATGGGTGAGTTGCACTTGGAGATTCTGCAGCATCGACTTGTCAGGGATATGAAAATAGATGTTCGTATCGGTAAACCGAAGGTAGCTTACAAAGAGGCCGTTAGCGCTGTTGCTAAGCAGGAGTCTAAATTTGTTCGCCAGACCGGTGGACGCGGCCAGTATGGCCATGTGGTCATTACGATTGAGCCACTAATGTGCGAGGATGGCCATTACAGCAGAGAGGTTGAGTTTGAAAGCAAAATCATAAGTGGTGCGATACCAAAAGAATATATTCCAGCCGTAGAAGCTGGTGTCAAAACCGCTCTGTCCAGTGGTGCCTTGGCCAGCTATCCTGTTGTGGGAGCTAAGGTTACATTGATTGATGGCTCATTTCACTCCGTGGATTCTTCTGAATTGGCCTTTGAACAGGCCGGGGCCATGGCCGTTAGCGAAATTTTGAAAAAAGCTTCACCAATAATATTAGAGCCAATTATGAAATTACAGGTGATAGTACCTGAATCTTATTATGGCAGTGTACAAGGCAATATTATTGGAAAACGTGGCATGATTACGGGCACGAAAACACACGGAACTATGCAAATAATTGACGCTCGG
>CAZOPG010000321.1:0-2831 GCA_964581585.1 uncultured Planctomycetaceae bacterium
GAGCAGGCCAGGCCCTTGGATTGAATTTTTATTTCAGTTTCACCCAGTATCGAGCAATTACGAACTTACCGAAAGAATGAAAATTTCAAGTGAAGCCGCAATGGCCCAGCCGGCGTTTTCGCTGCCTGATAAAATTGCCAGCCCATTTTCAGCCGGCATAATATTGCCTTTGGCGATTCTGGCAGGCATACTTCTAAACGTTATGCCGTGTGTTTGGCCGATACTACCAATCATAGTAATGCGAATCGTAACGCAGGCCAAAGAAAGCAGAGCCAGAGCGATTGCATTAGGGCTTGCTTTTGCGGTCGGTATTGTGCTGTTCTTTGGAGCTCTGGCCCTTGCCAACATTGTTTTGAAACTTAGTTTCGGAATCGTTTTCCAATGGGGCGACCAACTAAGAAATCCAGCGGTTGTCATAGCCACCGTTGCCCTGCTCGTTGCTCTGGCAATGTTCATGTTCGGCGTATTTTCATTCGGCATACCCGCTTCCGTATCAAGTAAACCCGGCCAAGGTAAGGGTTTTGCCGGTTCAGTCGGAATGGGATTCATGGCTGCCGTGCTGAGTACGCCGTGCAGTTTTGCGATCCTTACATTTGTATTAGCCTGGGCACAAACACAAACCCTGACGACGGGAACGATAACAATATTACTGATTGGCATTGGCATGTCGCTGCCATATATTATTCTCACATCAATGCCCAAACTGCTGGCCAAAATTCCCAAACCAGGCAAGTGGATGGAACTGTTTAAGCATGGTACCGGATTCCTGCTTCTGGCCATCGCTGTAAAAATGGCCGAGGCAATTCCCGCTGGGAAGTTAATAAATGTTCTGTATTATGTTGTTATACTCGGAATATGTTTATGGATATGGGGCCAATGGGTAAGCTACAACGACAGAAAAACTAAAAAGTTTTTCGTCAGACTAATCGCCGTCATTATTGCAATCGCGGCAGGCCTCTGGTTCCTGCAGGCTCCAAAAGCTGATTTGGTGGACTGGCAAAAATATGACGCAGCCAAAATCGCCCAGGCCCAGCAGGAAAATCGTCCGATACTGATAAAGTTCACCGCTGACTGGTGCTTTTCCTGCAAAGTTCTGGACAAAACCGTTTATTCAAGAAAAATTATCGCGGACCTGATTAGGCAGAAAAATGTTTTGTCAATCAAAGCCGACACAACACAATGGGATTACCCCGCCGCAAAAGCGTTGAAAGACATGTACAATGAGCCCGCAGTTCCGGTAACAGTTTTGCTTTTGCCAGGCCGCACCGAGCCAATAAAGCTCCGAGGCACTCTCATAGGAAACAAGCTGAAAGACCATTTGGAAAATTTGCCTGATAAGAAAATAGATGATAGTACCGAATAAAAAGATCATAAAAATCAATCCTGAAAAAGCTGCTGAACGGATAAAGAAAATTTGGCCGATACTGAGAAAAACGCATCCTCAGGCCAAATGTGCTCTTAATCATCAAAAGCCGCTTGAGCTTTTGATCGCCACTATCCTGTCAGCTCAATGCACAGATGTTCGAGTCAATATAGTAACCAAAGATTTATTCAAAAAATATAAAACTGTCGGCGATTGGGCTAAAGCTGAATTGGAACAGATTTCCCAGGACATCAGAAGTACCGGCTTTTATCGCAACAAGGCGTTCAATATAAAGACAGCTTGCACCAAAATAATCAATGATTTGGGCGGAAAAGTTCCCGGCACGATGGAGCAGCTTCTTACCCTCAACGGCGTAGGGCGAAAGACCGCAAACGTGGTTTTAGGCAACGCATTCGACATACCCGGCATTACCTGCGATACCCACGTCATCAGGCTCAGCCGTCGCCTGGCGTTTTCGGCCAACAGCGACCCCGTCAAACTTGAATACGATCTAATGGAAATTGTGCCGAAGAAAAACTGGACATTATTCAGTCATCTGATTGTCTTTCACGGCCGAAACATTTGCAAAGCTCGAAAACCCGATTGCCAGAATTGCCCGATAGCAAAACACTGCCCCAGTGCAAATCAGCCGGACAAATGGTAAAGGAATAATAACATTTACCCGATGTAAGTAATGTGAAGATATTTTTGTTATGGAGATTTTTTGATGAGTAATTTCAAGGTTCCACCGGAAGAAACATGGCGGATATTCAGGATTATGGCCGAGTTTGTGGAAGGCTTTGAGGAGTTGGCAACCATTGGCCCGGCAGTTTCAATATTCGGCTCAGCGAGAATCCAAGCTAATAATCCTTACTACAAACTTGCCGAAGAGACAGCCTCGGAAATAGTCAAGGCAGGCTTCGCCGTCATAACCGGCGGAGGCGGAGGCATAATGGAAGCAGCCAACAAAGGTGCCCGCGAAGCTGGCGGCAAAAGCGCCGGTCTGAATATCGAACTGCCGCACGAGCAGTTACCAAATGAATTCCAAAACATATCAATGAGCTTCAGATACTTTTTTTGTCGAAAAGTAATGTTCCTGAAATACGCAAATGGGTTTGTGGTTTTTCCAGGAGGCTTCGGGACAATGGACGAATTTTTCGAATCACTCGTGCTCATCCAGACGCTCAAACAGGCTTCATTCCCCGTCATTCTCATGGGAAGCGATTTTTGGGCAGGCCTGCTCGAATGGACGAAAAAAGTCATGCTTGAAGAGCATCAATACATTTCACCCGAAGACATGGACGTTTTTACTCTCGTAGATGACCCTGCCGAGGCAGCCAAAATTATCGTCGATTTCAAGAAAAGTAATCGTCCGATCGGCCTGGCAGAACCACTCGGCATCAAAAAACATCGTTGAAATTAGGCCTCTGATAACGCGCTGTTATAGTGTTCAAGCAAATAGTTTTTC
>CAZOPG010000322.1:0-2822 GCA_964581585.1 uncultured Planctomycetaceae bacterium
GCATATGATAATCGACAAGAATCAAATGAAGATTTGACCCCTTTTCCATATTTGGGTTGACCAAAAGCGAGTTTCTATCCTATTTTACCGGCTCTATAGCCGGAAATTTCCATGATCCGTCAAGGATTTCCGAACGCGGATCGTACATACGCACCGCATAGTTCCAGCCCTTTGAGATTGGTAAACAATTGACGCTGTCGTCGTCACAAGCACCGAAATTAATCGTTATCGAACCATCCTTATTTGGCTTTGAGGTGACATTGTTGAAACTGTAACGGCCTTCAGGGTTTTCGGCGATAAAACCTTCGGCATTGTAAACGGTTATTGACCAGAACGCGTTAACGGGCACTTCTTTCACTGTGACCGTATACGGCGTGCCATCATTTTTTGTCACAGAAGAGATCTCGTAAAAAGCGCTTTTTTGGGGTAATCCTCCCCAGCCGGCAGCCGCAAAAACCAGATGATCTATTGGATTCACTTCTTTTTTTGTGCCGAATGCGTGTGCAGCATTGCCACCCAGTTTGGCCAGAGTGTTTAGTGCCGCTCTTGCTTCCAGTACCTGCTCCGTATTCCAGTCGGGAAGATTGAGCGAGCCGCTGCCGCCGCCCTCAATCGTCATTGCATCCTGTGCCTTGTTTGCGGCCTTGATGTCTTTAGGATCATCGGCGTTAACAAAGGTACGGACGATGAGGTATGCATAACGGCTGCCGACATTTTTTTCGGTGAGTTTATGTCGACCCGGTTTGGATACCGCAAAACTATAATGGTCCTGGTTGATGACATGCAAATTCATGTAACGTCCGCCGGCCTCAGGAAGGATCACGGTCACAGGTTTGCCCAGGTCCAGAACAGCACTCGAATAAATCGTGTCCCGGTTCATCCGTATGACATCCTGTTTGTCTATCGGTGCGGGAACCCGAATGTGGAAAAATTTATTTAAGCCGGTCGTATCATATAATTTTTTAATTGCGATATCAGTCTCTGCTCTTACAAAGGTCTTGACTGTCACCGGTGTGCTGCCGGTTGCTGTAGCCGGACAAGGTATGACAAGCAAAATAGAAAAGGCAAAGGTAGCCGCTAATGTTATAATAGTGTACAGGTTTTTTTTCATTTTTTCCCTCTTCATTAATGTTAGTTTTTCAGGTTTATTTTAAATAATTACTTTACCCGCTGCATCTTTGGCTCTTGCCACCTGCCGTCCAGCGCCTCTTTTTTTGGCCAGTACAAACGCATATTTACGCTGAACAAACCTTTGGGTGCAGGCAGCCAGTTTGCTTTCTTGTCTGACCCGGGTGACTCATGCTGAATATAAAAGGTGATACCACCGTCTTTATCGGTTTTGAATTCTGGCAGCATCGGTGAATTAAGCAGGTAGCGATTGATTGGATTGGCCACCATCAGACTTGCAGGCTGATCATACATGGTCATTGACCAGAAAGAATTTACCGGAGGCAGTTGGCCCTTAGCAAAATGCAGGGTATAGCGATGGGCCCCATCCAGCTTTTGACCGTCGGCATCGACATAATAACCAGGATAAGTCGCTTCTTCAGCTACATTGCCGTAGATGCCAAGAACGGCTCCGGCCATACGGTTGAGATAATTATTTTGCAGCTGCTCCCTTGAACCAAAGAGATCTGCGGAGGTTATTTCTCCGGCCTCGGCTCTTTTTTTGAGTACCATAAAATCAGCCCAGGCATCACCAATTCCCTGACCGATAGCTTTTTGTACTTCAGGAGAGGCCTTGGCGGCATCAACGGTTTTGCCGGCAGTAATACCGATTTTGGCAAAACGCACCATCAATTTCTTCTCAGATGCGTGGGGCGGACAGAACTGAAGCACGAAGTTCAGCTGGTTGAAAACCGCCGGCGACTTCTTAAGTTCGTTAGGCGTGAGCGGCTTGATGAAGTCGATTGCAGGCGCAGTCTTCGGCGCCGGTTGACCCAGAAACGCGGAGAGGGATTGTACTTTATACCCGTCCTGAACTTTCTTCACCTTTTCGATATCGTCCGGATTGAAAAGCTGGGTACGGTAAAAAGCTAACGCCAGTTCTGTCTCTGAGCGGATCACTTTGGTGATACCCGCAGGCGTATTCCCCTGCCAGCCCGGCCCGGCAATCAGGAAGTTGCCGCCCTTATTGCCCGTCGCACGACTGCCGATGTACCCGAAAATATGGGTATAGATATCGATTAGCTGGATACTGTAATACCGGCTCTTCTCTATGGGGGGCACAGTTATCACCAGAGGCTCGGTACGAAGGTCCATACCTATAAACGAGTAAGGGGTGTCAGAGTTTGGTGTCTGTATTGCCCGGTCCTTGGATGTAAAGACACGGGCATAATTTTTCAACTGATTCCAGGGCGCTTTGAATTCCGGATTCTTCTGATCCACGAAGTAGGCGTACATGATGCGGTAATTATCCACAATGGGGTTGCCGTAGATATAGGCCTCTTTGCCAATGGCACGGGCTTTATCAGGGCTGAGCCCGGCTTCAACAATCGCAATTGATTGTGACAGTGACAACAGTAATAGGGATGTCACTATAAATACAACGAAGAGCGTAACTGATTTTTTTTTTGAGGTTTTCACCAAATTATTCCTTTATTTTTAAATTTTACCTAAAAAGCACGGTGGCTCTATCATGATACCCATGGTAGGCCTTTTTTATTTTTAAAAACGTTAAGTTGAGCGGCAACCGCACAACCAAAAAAATGCCAACACATGTCCGTTCGAACTTATTGTTACATTAGCCGGGTTTCCGTCATCGCAGTTATTCCCTTGGTGTAAAGTAGCCGAAGCCTTTGTTTTATTTCCAGGGTTTGTGT
>CAZOPG010000323.1:0-2821 GCA_964581585.1 uncultured Planctomycetaceae bacterium
CCATGGGCGAGTCAGGTCAATAACATTGCCGTTAGCATGTTCGATCTTCAAAGTGGCTGGTTTTATTCGTCATTTGTGGGGGCAGGCCTTGCCGAATATACGACTTTTATACCACAGTGCGATAATGTCGTGTTTACGACAGATGTAAATCCTCCTTATACAAAACGTGTAACTTTATCATTTGACCTGACTGAAAACGGGGTTGTACACAATTATGAAATAAACTCAACCCTGCGCTGCTGGGCGGGAAATCTAATTAACAGTTCTGGAATGATTGTTAGCCAAGATGATGATTAAAACAGAGAAAAAAAAATACAGGAAAGGTGCAGCCCTGCTTGTTGTCCTGTTTATCGTAATGGCGATTACAGTCATTTCTCTTGGGGTTATTGCGCGAAGCGATATTGAACTTATTAGCGGTCAGAATGTGGAACTGAGAATGGCTATGGATTATCTGGCTGAATCCGGGCTGGAACACGCAAAAGGTATGCTGCTCAATCCTCAGGAAATTTCAGGGGAATACTGGACGGGTGCGACAGGTTTGCAATTAGTCGCTGGCAGTGAGGACTATTATGATGTAAGTGTAACCAAACTCGGCGAATGCAATTATCAGATTACCAGTACCGCTTATAGACAGCAAGACGGCGAACAAATAGGCCGAAGCAGTCTTACCGCCCAGTTAAGGCTCGACCCCTGTATAGCTATGCGCACAGGAGATACATGGGATAGTGAACCTATGACTTATGTTTATGGCGATGTATATTCTGGAAACATACTTGAAGGTGTTGGGCATATCTACGGTGACGCATATGGCGCTAATGAGGTATTTGTTGCGACCACAGGGCAACAGTACGAGTTTAGCACTGAGCCGGTAAGTTTTCCTGATCTTTTGGAAAGCGACTACTATCCACAATATTGTATCGGCGCTAATATGTACACGGCTGGGGTTATTTCGGTTGAAGATTTGAACAATGTGACTCTTGGTTCTACCGCTGGTAATCCGGCAGGTGTATATTACTGCGATATAGACCTTAAAATCCATGACAATGTGATTATTTCCGGCACCTTAATAGCAAACAAGGATGTGGAAGTCATGGGCAGAGGTAATGTGATTATTGCGGAGAAAAATTTTCCTGCAATGATAATAAAAAGGGAATTAAAGATGTACCATCAAGGGCAATTATCTGTTGAAGGCCTGGTTCAGGTCGATAGGGAAATCGCAGGAATAGAGATAATTGGTACAGAACTGACAGTAGAGGGGGCTGTATTTATCAAGGACCACAATATTGATGGTTTAGAATCAGTTGCTAATTCTATTGTTGTAACCGCATCACCGAATAAGGCGGCCATTGCGACTTGGCATTCGGATGGTACGGTTACGAACTGGTCTCCTGCAGGCGGGGCATTTTTTAAGAGTATCACAAGGAATCCATAGAAGATTATCGGCCTTGCAATAGAAATATAGGCGGAATAATCAACACTTCAAAATAACGCTGTTTTCCCACAAATTCAACTGTCGAATGTAGGGAATCTATAAGTTGTATTGAATGTACGGAAAATATAGCTTTCTTTCTCTGATTTTTTGCGCCAATACCGGATACTATCGGGATTAATGCAAAAGCAAATCGGCCAGGATAATATTAGAGCCACGGTCCTATAATATCCATCATTATAATTTGATGTCCACAAAAAAAACAGATTAAGCCAATGCAGACAAAGGACGAAAAACTAGAAGGAGTTAGCTTTAATACGAGATAAGTGTGTAAAAAGAGTTGAGCTAATGATGTATTCCGGCAAGAGACATTTCGGCCTCAGCGGAGGAGGCTTCAGTTTGATAGAGTTGATCATCGTGGTAGTAATACTGCTGATAGGTGCAATGGTTGCTATTCCTATGGTTACTTCTGCCGGGAGTTTTCAGCTTTCGTCTGTGGCAAATATGATTGCCGCGGATCTGGAATATGCCAAACAGATGGCAATTACTCGTGGAGGTATGTATTCGGTGGTCTTTGATAAGGCAAAGGAAAGTTATCAGATCGTTGATCAAGGCGGCAGCGTTATCGCGCACCCGGTAAAAATCGGGTTCAGCTATTCTGTTAAATTAAGGGCTGACAGCAGAACCGATAAGGTGAATATAAAAGACGTAGATTTTGACTTTACCAAGATAGTTAAATTTGATTATTTTGGAAGCCCTTACAACGGTTCAGGCAATCCTTTGGGTGCCGGAAGTATAACACTGAAAGTAGATGGCGATGAAATTATAATTAGTGTTGAGCCTGTTACCGGGCATATAAGTTTTCAATAAGAAAGGCGAATCAATATATGCTGGATTTTTTTAAGAGAAAAATAAGTCCAATAGGATTGGATATAGGGCATAATTCCATAAGGATGATTCAGCTTGAGGCTGATTCGGATTGTATAAGTGTAGTCGCCGCTGTTGAGATGTTTTTTAATCCTGAAGCTAACAGCAGTGAACGTAACAGGGATGATTATACCATAGCCGCGATCCAGCAAATGCTTGAGCAGGGTAGTTTTGCTGGGAAAGAAGTGATTTCCTGTCTGCCAGGTTCACAGGTGAGAATCAGGAGTTTACGGCTGGATACATCACAACTCGAAGATATAGAACATGTTCTGCAGACTGAAGCTGAAAGCCGTTTTGGTCTAAACCCCGAAACGGATGAGATACGCTATCTTCTCGCAGGCAATATCTGGCAGGGTGAAAAACTCAAAAACGAACTGATTTTGTTTGCCATTGAAAATAAGCTGCTGAAAGAACACCTTTCCACGCTTGAGGGGAATCGTCATCGTTCAATCCTAGGTAATAGGT
>CAZOPG010000324.1:0-2816 GCA_964581585.1 uncultured Planctomycetaceae bacterium
CCTTAGCGGGCTGATTAAAATAGCGAAGCGTTGCGCTTCAAATTAAAATTCAGGTCATTTGCCGGTCTGGTCTACGAAAAGGCTGGGAACGGTTCAGGACGATATGGCGATTAACTTTTCGCCGCAGATGTACAAAGATATTTTCTTGCCGGCACTAAAGACCTTCGCAGGCCATACCGAACATACTGTGCTGCATTGGCATGATGGTTGTGCGCATCACACAGAGACAGTTATGGAAATTGATGAAATTGATTTGATTCAATATGGCCACGATCCTAATACCGGCCCTTTTCGGAGCAAAATCAGTGAAATGCAGGCAATCCAATCGGCAGGAAAGGTTTTATTTATTAGCTGTGTAGATGCTTGTGATGCTAAATTCTTTATAGACAATCTCAAGCCGAGCGGTTTGTTTATGATAATTGATACCACAAGCGATGAAGAATCCAGACAAATGGAAGAAAATGTTAATAAGTGGGTAGAAGAAAGAAAAATATCTATAAGCAAAGGATGATTTTTATGTCGGATAGTGAAGATTACAAAATAGTTTCAACTGATCGCGAGATATTGCGAAGTCTTGCGGTTAAGGTTAGAGAGATCGCAGAGAAACCGGCTATGATCCAGCGAAGAGAGCTTTGGCTAAAGCATGACCGTGGTCAGGGAGAAATGCCAATGGTATTAGCTGAAAGTGGCGGTGTACTCGACGATTTTGTCCCCTTGTCAAGTCTGAAATGTACTGAGGAATGGGCCAGAAAAGAGGAAAGAGACCTTCGTCATAAAATTGCTAATCATGAAATAATTGATGATGACCATGTTGTTGAGCCTTATATAAACTGTGGCTGGGACGTAACCATCAGTGATTACTGTGGAGTAATTGAGAAAAAAAGAGGGAATGTAGATGGCAGCTTCGGCAGTTATGTATGGGAATCACCAATTAAGGATTTGAGCAGAGATTTTGAAAAATTACACACCAGGCAGTGCAGTGTTGACAGAGCAAAAACTGCACAATACAAGAGCATGCTTGAAGATGTTTTTAGTGATATTCTAACAGTTAGAATGCGTGGCGGATACTGGTGGACGGTAGGACTTAGCTGGCCTGCGATAGAATTGATCGGGCTGGAAAAGCTGATGCTGGCTATGTATGATGAGCCAGAGGGGTTGCACAGACTGATGGCTTTTCTCAGAGATGACCATATCGCTGTAATAAAATGGCTCGAAGAAGAGAAGCTGTTTAATTTGAATAATGAAAATGATTATATTGGTTCGGGCAGCCGGGGTTATACCGATGAGCTGCCCCAAGCCGACTTCTCCGGTGTTGTAAGAGCAAAAGATCTCTGGATATTATCTGAATCACAGGAGACGGTTGGTGTTTCGCCCGAGATGTTTGAAGAATTTATATTTCCATATCAGCTCCCCATAATAGAAATGTTTGGTTTGAGTTATTATGGTTGTTGCGAGGCTCTTGATAAGAGATGGGAGATAGTTAGTCGAATACCCAATCTTCGCAGGGTTTCGGTAGCGCCGTGGTGTGATCAGAAGTTTATGGCAGAGGCTTTGGGCAGCAAGTACGTATTTTCTCGTAAACCCAATCCTGCTCTTATTAGCATGCCTGAACTTGACGAAGACCAAATTCGCCAGGATATTCGTAATACACTTGATATTGCCAAAGGATGTAATATTGAGTTGGTAATGAAAGACGTTCACAACATTCATCACCAGAGCGAACGCTTGGGTCGCTGGGTTCAGATTGCACGCCAGGAAGTTGCGAGGAAATAATATTTGCCGGAGGCAGTTGGGGAGATTACCCATCGAATTCGGCGATTAGGAATGTGTGATCGCTGGGTTTTTCGGCCAGTCGCGGGGTCTTGTCGATGTAACAGGCAGAGCAGTTCTTTGCTAAGGGTTTGGTTGCCATAATATGATCGAGCCGCCAGCCAATGTTGCGTTTAACACCATTAACGACACGATAGTCCCAAAAGGTGTACTGACCCGGCTCATCGCAATGAGCTCTGAACATATCTACAAATCCCCAGTCCATGATTTTTTGCAGAGCTTTTTTAACATCGGGATGAAAACACACGTTACCTTCCAATCTGATCGGGTCGTGAACATCTCTGGCTTCTGGAGCGATATTCAAATCTCCAAGCCATATAACAGGCTCGGTCGGATGGAATCGGCTGTCGAAATATTTCCCAAGCCTTTCAAACCACTTTAGCTTGTAGGTAAACTTTTCTGATTCCGGCGAATGACCCTGTGGGATATAAGTGTTTATGATTGTAACACCGTCGATTTTTGCTTTTATCATTCGAGCAACATCAGTCGGTTCAGAATCCAGGCCAAACTCGGTTTCGGTAATTTCGCTTCGGCTGAAAATCGCGACCCCGTTATAGCTTTTCTGTCCCCTAAAGACAAAATTATACCCCGTCTCGGCAAAGGCATCGGCAGGAAAATCAACGTCCTGAACCTTTGTTTCCTGAACACACAGAACGTCAGGGCAATTTTCTTTCATCCATTTCAGTATGATAGGTAGCCGCGAACGAAGAGAATTGGCGTTGAATGTCGCAATTTTCATCACAGAGTTTTTCCCGCGGTTAGCTCAATGCCTCCATCGTCCAGGACAGTGCTGACTATATCGATCTTTGGCTTCTTTGGGATATTGGCGCCAGTATCAGTAACATTTTTTTTTATTGTGGTATGGCTTTCTACCACAGCAAGGAGACCTAATAAAAAACTAACCATACTTTCAGCGCCCTGATTGATGTTCACACCGCCTGGCTCAAGGGCATCACAGCACCCCTTGGTGTGAAAATCATATACGG
>CAZOPG010000325.1:0-2806 GCA_964581585.1 uncultured Planctomycetaceae bacterium
AAAAGGCTGGAGGAAAGGCTATCTGGGGCAAGCTAAGGGTTGAGAATACTGGCATCGAGTTGTTTTATGAATCGCCTCACAAGGACACCGAAGGACACGATGAGACCAGCTACATTCTTTACAAGCAGGAATATTCAAACATTCAGGTATTGCTCCGCTTTCACGACCAGTTGAGCGGCGGTGATAAAAAGAGGAGGGATAAAGATCTTGAACGCACTTATCATCCGAGTTTTTTCAGAAGGCTTGGGCGGAAAACAAAAAATGTTTTCAAGACAGTTCGTGATTCGGTTATGGAAGTTTTCAATCTTTTTATCAGCAAGGCGAAGAAAACTACACCGGCCGGTGCGATGCTGACAAGCCAGGATAAGTATGTTTCACAGATGAAAAAAGAATTAATTAGTTCCGTAGCCACCGCTTATGAGCCTTTACTTGAGAGGCACATTGGACAGAGGGTTGTCCTTGAGCTTGCCAAAGGCGACAAAGTAATTGAGCTTTCGGGTGTATTGAAAGATTATACATCGGAATTTATAGAACTCATGGACGTTGATTACAAGCCCGACCCCGCCGACCCACCGCGTAAAACCGATATAGTTGCGCTGCGAAGTTGCGGCATCGTTCGACATCTGGCAGAGTAAAAGATTATTTATTTTGGCATTTCAATAAGTTTATAAAAGCCAGCATATTCTCCAACGGTACATCACCTTCTACCGCATGAGCCGGTGCGAAAATATAGCCTCCTGCTCTGCCGGTTTGCAGCAGTTTTTCAGTTTCATTTTTTACGTCTTCAACTGAGCCATAGGGGAGAGTTTTCTGGGTGGATAAACCGCCGTGGAAAGCCAGTCTGCTTCTATATTTTTTCATCAGAGCAAAGACGTCCATTACCTCCGGCTGAAATGGATTAAAACAATCTAGGCCGATATCGATAAGGTCATCAAAAAGTTCATCTACCTTGCCGCAAGAATGAATGAAAACATATTTTCCGGCATCCTTAACGGCCGCGTACATTCTTGTAAGTTCCGGCTTAATAAATTCACGCCAAATTTCAGGACCCATTTGCAACCCGTGTTGCTGGCCCCAATCGTCGCCAAAATAAATCGCGTCAATGTCATATCGAACAGCTTCCTTAATGTGAGCAATATTGTAATCGGCAATTGCTTTCAAAAGCTCTTTGACAAAATCAGGATTCTCGATGAAATCCATCATCAGGTTTTCCATGCCTCTCAATGTCCAGGCACGCTCATAAAGTGAGAATCCTAAGGGAAAAACGCGAAAACATTCGTTATTAGCCGCGATATTTGCTTCCACATCTTTGAAGATAAATGATGCTTTTGGGTCAGGAAACTCATAGCCTTTAAGGCTCGGGGCTGTCAACACCGTCCCTTCTACAATGCCAATATCCTTATCTACGCTTCTGTCCCATACAATGCCAAAATAGTCACGAACATGAGCGTTGCCAATATCTTCAAAAATCCCTTCCGGCCTGCCCAGCCAGATAATATGATTACCGATTGCTTTGTCAATCTCTGTTGTGCCAAAATGTTTTTCAAGTTTCCCCAATGCCTCAACAGTGAACCCACAATGCCACGGCACATAAGGTACATCCTTACCTTTTAATGCAAGCTTAATAACTTCTCTTTTATTCATTACGATTGTTCCTTTGAAAATAATACGTTTATCCTGTCCAAGTTTTTTTATATTTTCCTCACCAAGACTCAATTTGCATTCCGCCATTGATTCGGAAATCGGCACTTTACCTTTTTTACCGAGTACCACTGGAGCAATGTAGACTACCGCCTCATCAGCCAGAGCCTGACTAAGAAACGAGTCTATAACTCCTGCTCCGCCTTCGACGAGCAACTGTTGGATACCAATACTGCCGAGATATTCCAGAACTTTTTTCAGATCGCAAGTTTCAAAAACATCGCCGCCCACTGTTCTAATTTCTGCAACCTTTTCGCTGTTTTTATAACCCTGCTCTGTAGTACAAACTAAAACGCCAGCTTCTTTGATCGTCGCAAACAATTTGCAATCAAGTGGTATTCTTAACTTGCTGTCCAGCACAATTCTCGTCGGCTGCTTTTCTCGACCAGGCCTGGCAGTCAAAAGCGGATCATCGGCAAGCACAGTATTTATCCCAACCAATATCCCCTGTACTTGTCTTCGCAGCTTGTGAACATCTTTTCTGCTTTCCTCTCCGCTTATCCACTGCACACCATCGTTTCGGGCTAAAAATCCGTCCTGGCTCTGGGCCCATTTAACAATAACCCACGGCTTTTTTGTTTCTGCAAATTTTACAAATGGCGCATTCAATTTTCGAGCCTGCTTTTGGCAAAGGCCGACATCAACTGCTACCCCAGCCCGTTGTAATTGTTCTATACCCTTGCCTGAAACTTTCGCAGTAGGGTCTGTCATAGCTATGATTACCCGGGCCAACTTCGCCTTAATAATCGCATCCGTGCAGGGGCCTGTTTTACCGATATGGCAGCAAGGCTCAAGAGTAACATACATCGTAGCACCGGCCGGGCTTATATTATTTTTAGCACAATCGGCCAAAGCGTTGATTTCCGCGTGAGGCCCGCCGAATTTTTCATGATATCCTCTGCCGATTATTTCATCATCCTTAACAATGACCGCTCCAACTATTGGATTAGGCTCAACACTACCTCGCCCATTCTCAGCCAGGATCAGAGCCTGAAGTATATATCTTTCGTCTGTCAATCTCATTTATTCAGAAAATATTTTTAACTCAACAACCTGAATTTTAATTTGAAGCGCAACGCTTCGCTATTTTAATCAGCCCGCTAAG
>CAZOPG010000326.1:0-2775 GCA_964581585.1 uncultured Planctomycetaceae bacterium
ATTTAGGTATGCAAGCCGGGTCTCCCGGGGTCTGGTCACAATCGATTAACCAGTTCATCGCCATCACTGAAAAGTCGTTAAAATCAACCTTGCAGTCATCATTCATATCACCGGCAAGTACATAATCGCAAATATCGGCAAAAACAAACTTTGCCACAAATGCATCGCCATAGCCATTGCTGGTATCGTAGAAATCGCCTAAGGTTACCCCTGCTGTGAAAATATCGCCTGAGGCGTTTGCCGCAATACCATAGATGAGGTCAAGGTCGCTTGTGCCGGACTGATTTGTCCAACCCACATTACCATTGGAGTCGTACTTTGCCCAAAACGTGTCATCGTTGCCCAAATTGGCTTCATAGAGATTGCCTCTGGTGTTGCCACCGATAAAGACATTGCCGAGGCCGTCGGCTGCTACACTGTAGGCACGGTCATTGTCGCTTGTGCCAATTAGCCTGGTCCAGAACCATGAGCCGTCTGAATTACTGTACTTAGAGATAAACGCATCGGTGTTGCCCATAAATGTTTGTCCATCCATACTGCCAACTGCCAGGCCGCAGACGAGAATATTGTCCAGGTTATCTGTTGCGATATCGTATGCATAGGCAACTGTGCCAGCGCCGATGGTTTGTATCCATATCATGGTACTGCTGGAGTTGTACTTACAGACAAACGCTGAGTTATTAGCTGTGCCGCAAACAAACACATTGTTCGAGGCATCTATTGCGATGCCATCGGCTGTGTCCATGCCGCTGGTGGAATTAACTTGTTTGGCCCAGAGTATGGTGTTATCTGGAGCAAGCTTGATCAAATATGCATCGTAAGAGCCCAAGTTGGTGAAGCCGAGAAAATCTCCGACGCTGTAGCCGGAGACATAGATGTCGCCGGAGGTGTCGACATTGATGGACTGAAATACATCATCTGTACTTGTTCCGAACATTCTGGTCCAGTGCCAACTGCCGTTTTGATCGTACTTGGCCACAAATGCATCGGAGCCACCCATATAGGGCTGGCCGTCCATTGAACCGTTGGTTTTGCCGCAGATATAGATATTTCCAGAGCTGTCTGTCGCAACAGAGTAGGCGTTGCCGGCAGTGCCGGAGCCAATGTAATTTGTCCATTGCCATGTGCCGTTAGAGTTGTATTTTGACAGAAATCCGCTTGTGCTGTTATTGCCGCAAACATAGACATTGCCCGAGGTGTCGATCGCGACATCCTTTGCATTATCTCCAGAGGTTGAACCAAATTGGTTGGCCCAGTCAAACTCGTAGCTTTCTGCAGCTACGACCACTGATGCGCACAAATGAACAGCTAAAACGACCGATACGGTTAAAAAAACAACTAACTTTTTCATCGTTACTTTCCTCCTAAAACTAAAATTAGGTATAAAAAGCTATTTTCTAATACGAAACGGCATCAGCAAGTAAAATACTCCCGTGTACAGAATACCTATGTAGAATGGATTTGTCAAGAATTATATTGCCTAAATCAACATGAAGTCACTAAACACCAAACACCGATTTTGACATTTTGCTCTTCATTTTTACTCGTTAGCGACCATAAATTATAGGTTTCCTAGATTACATACTCCCTGCTTTTCTCAATTACTCTATCAGTTTGCTGGGAAACATCCTGTACATATCTTGTTGCCATCTGGAGATTAGCGTGACCAAGAAGTCTCTGAACAGCAAATGGATCACCAGAGCGAGCAGCAATAGTAGCAGCAGTCCGCCGAAGCGTATAGAAGCCTGTTCCCTTAGGAACTTTAAGCCCATCTTTTTTGATCAGCTTCGAAAACTTGCGAGTGATTGAATTTTGGGTTGTATATTTGCTATTCCCATTGCCATCAGTCTTCAAGACCATCCGTACAAATTGGTTTCCTCTGGATGTATAAAAAACAAGCTTGCCTTTCCGGGTAATCTTCCCAAGTGCATCAATGGTTTCTGGCCACAATGGTAGGTCTCTCGAAATGCCAGTCTTTTTTCTTGCGAGTTTAACTCTGCAATTTGTAATATCAAGGTTACTCCATTTTAGTTCTGCACAATCGGTACATCCAAAACCACAATTCAATCCTAGCCATATCATTGCCCGCATCTGGACATCAGCAGCATCAAGCAACCAACGAATATCTTCTGAAGTAAAAATTGACCGTTGCTTGTAAACAATCTTACCTCTGCTGACGGCATCTATATTCGGGATAGAATCCAATACATCATTTTTCCTAGCCCAGTGAAACATCCCCTTCATAATACTTATGTGCAAATTCATTCGATGAGCTGTGCTATAAGCTTGCTGAAGTTTCCTGCGGTAGCTCTGCAAATCTAAGGTTGAGATTTCATCAATCTTCCGGCTTTGCCCAAGAAACGACATGAATTTGTTCAAACTTGTGATTTGTTCATTATGGTGCTGAGCAGTAAGGGCGTTTGCCTGAACGACTTATGACAAAGCCTCTTGTGTTACTACGACGATTTCTTATACGACAGGTTATTGAATCCGGATGTAGGGTATGGGTTTGCAGATCCGAAAAATCATGGGCGGATTTTTTATTGAAAACAAACTATATTGACAGCGTTAAAAATGACGTTATTTTATTAACAAAGGTGGCTCAAAATTCGATGTCCATTACTAGACGTTTATTGACATTGCCGGTCTTGAATAATATTAAGGCAATCGAATTGAAGATATCGAAGAACTGCCAGGAACAATAAAAAGTTCTCGTATTCTATCTAAGGGATAGTTTTGAATATTGAAATGATTGATATTCCAGGTATGATAATG
>CAZOPG010000327.1:0-2773 GCA_964581585.1 uncultured Planctomycetaceae bacterium
TCAAGTCTTCTGCTCTGGAAAAATATTATTCTCAAGGCCATGGGAGTTACACCAAATATAACGTCCGAAGGAAATTATTATCACGCTTTATTGCGTAAGGGGCAAAATGCAGATTTTCTGACGGTTGTAAATGTAACAGGAGACATTCGCCCGGCAACATTTACCGTTAATGATTGCAGTTTTGAAATCGAACTTAGGCCGCATGAAGCACGTTGCCTGGTTATGAACGCAGAGGTCAAAAATTCCAAGCTGGTTTATACTACAAGTGAACTAACTTCATTGAATGAGGAACGAAGTTTGTTTGAAATTTATGGCCAGCCTGGCACAAAGGGCCAGATAGCATTTTCCAAGCCTGCAGAGGTTAAGCTGAATGGCAGCCTGCAAAAAACAATGGAAGTTAAGCCGGGTGTTAATGTTATCAAATACGAACATGTAGTTAAGCCTTGTGTGTTAGAAATAATATAAAGAACTTCTGGAGCAAAATGAGATGGGAAAAACATTAGCGATTAATGGCGGAGGCAAGACTGTTCCTGACGGCTTGAGGGTTGAGACCTGGCCGCCAATTACCGAAAGTGATGAACAGGCGGTTTTGGGAGTTCTTCGTCGAGGGATTCTCAGTGGAGCCGATGGACCTGAAACAACCGCCTGGCAAAAGGAATGGGCGGATTATTGTGGAGTCAAATACTGCCTGGCAACTAATAGCGGCACCTCGGCGCTTCACATGGCGGTAGCTGCCGCAGGCGTGGAACCCGGCGATGAGGTTATTACCACCACTCTGTCCTGGACATCCAGCGGCACCTGCATTATGCATCATGGCGGGATTCCGGTTTTTGTAGATATTAACCCTCTTACATATAATATCGATGTCACAAAAATAGAAGCTGCTCTCAGCCCGAATACTAAAGCGATCCTGCCGGTTCATCTGTACGGCCAGATGGCGGATATGGATCCCATTATGGCAATTGCCAAAAAGCACAACCTTAAAGTTATCGAAGATGCCTGCCAGGCGCATGGTGCAACTTATAAAGGCCGCAGGGCGGGCAGCATCGGAGACATGGCCTGTTTCAGCACCCAAAATTCCAAACATGTTGCCTGTGGTGAAGGTGGGCTGTTTGTAACTAATGATAAAAATTTATACGAGCAGGCAGCGAGGGTGCAGCAATTCGGTGAGAACAAAACAGCAGATGGAAAACGCGAATATAACGCTTACGGCATGGGCTGGATGTACCGCACTCAAGAAATGGCGTCAGCATTTTGCCGTTCACAGTTTCAAAGGCTGGATGAATATATTCAGACACTGCGACAAAACTGCGATTATTTAACGGAACACCTAAAGGGGATTAAAGGGTTGCACTGTCCCTATGTTGCGCCCGAATGCGAGCCGGTGTGGTGGGATTATAAGGTGCGTGTTGTGCCGGAAGAGTTGGGGATTGATATTGCGCCGCGTGATTTTGCGATGACTATTTCCGATGCGTTGAAAGCTGAAGGGGTTTTTATGACCAGATGGGAATTTGTTATTCCTGATATGACTTTATTTCAGCAGAAGCGCGGATTCGGCAAAGGCTTTCCTTGGAGTTTTCCCGGTACTCGTGAAATCAACTATGACACTCGTCAGTATCCAGAAGCGATGGCTGCGATTGATACGATTATGGGTATCTATTGTATCAAGCCGCCGAACGGCCTTGAACTGATGAAATATTATGTACAGGCATTCAACAAGGTTTTTGATAATCTGGACCAGATATAATAAAATGGTTCATTAGAGAACATATTTTCGCAGGAAAATATTATGGAATTGCCAGGTAAATCTAACATTGTAATGAGGCAGTTTGACGGACGGTGCAACAATGGTAGTCCCTATCAAATTAGCCCTGTACTTGAGGGGGTAACGATTATTGACGTAAAAGGTGATTACTGTCATCCAAGGCACCAACATCTAAACTATGAAATTGTATATATCGATAAGGGTCATTACAGATGCTCCTTAAATAAATGGGACATACACCTTAGCCGTAATGATATTTTGATTGCCAAGCCTGGGGATTGGCATAGGGACGTTTTCTTGAAGAGATCACGGTGTTTTGCTATGCAATTTCGTCTTTTAGACCAAATGTTTGATCCAGCATCATCAGTCAACATATTCAATGAATCAACAACTGAACCTTTTCAGTGTTTCACCGCCGAAAGGAAAGACTTTTGGCCGCTATTGCGCAAAATTAAAACTGAAATTAATATGAATGATATCGCAAGTTTTCATGTCCGGGAATCGCTTGTTCGAGAGTTCTTATGGCGCCTTATCCGATCTCTTCCTAAGAAGGTTATTTCTCGTAAATTCTATGATTTATCTTATGATATCGGCTTTACTACCGCTCTGGTGAGTGTTTTCCAAAACAATATAGCCTCAAGTGTTTCTATTTATAAGCTGGCTAAAGAAATGGCAATGAGTGAAAGTACGTTTGCGCACAAGTGTAAAAAAACGCTTGGGGTATCACCTGCAAGAGCTTTTATGAACTATAAAGTTGAAAAAGCGTCCCTGCTTCTTAAGCAAAGCCCGATGTCCATAAAGGAAATAAGTGCCAGACTCGGATTCAAGGATCAGTATCATTTTTCCAAGGTATTCAAAAAAATCTATGGAAAGCCACCTTCAAATGTCAGATAATCAACTCTTTACTAAAGTTTAATTCCTTTATCCAAGTAGAGGTGAGGTGCAGAGTTATACATCATTTTAATTTTTTCAGACATTGCGTTAAATACGTACGTAAGATATCCTGAA
>CAZOPG010000328.1:0-2759 GCA_964581585.1 uncultured Planctomycetaceae bacterium
AATGACGATAGTGGACGGCAAAATTGTTTATTCAAAAGAATGAAAGGTTTTGATAGATGAACGTTAAACCAGAAGTAGTTATTGTCGGTGGTGGAATGATAACCCAGGTTCAGATTCTGCCTGCCATTTATCATCTTCAGCGAAGAGGCATTGTTGGTAACATAAAAATCTGTGCCCTGAACAGTGCTCCATTAAATAGTATTGCTCAGGATTCAAAACTGCAAAAAGCATTTCCCGGACAGAGTTTTGAAGCTTGTCCTCCGCTGGATACCAAGGCGGAGGAGAATTTTCCTGACATCTTCAAAGATTTAATCGGCAAATTGCCGGAACATAACATCGTTGTAGTTGCGGTGCCTGACCAGTTGCATTATTCGGTAGTGAAAACGGCGATAGATAATAATCAGCATATTTGTTGTGTCAAACCTTTAGTGCTGAAATACTCACAGGCTGAAGAGGTTGCCAAAGAGGCTTATGAAAAAGGTCTTGTGGTGGGAATTGAATATCACAAAAGGCTGGATGACCGGGCTTTGATGGCCAGAGAGCAGTATCAAGCGGGACAGTTTGGTGAATTTCAGCTTGGCCAGGCGGCACTGCATGAGCCTTGGTATTATCGTCATTCGAATTTTCAGAACTGGTGCACATGTGAAAACTCGGATATGTTCTCTTATGTTGCCTGTCATTATGTCGACCAAGTACATTTTATTACGGGCCTTTTGCCAAAATATGTCAGTGTTTACGGCATCGTTGATAAATATCCCAACGGCAATGAGGGTTATCTTTGGACCGACGGCAGGGTTATCTGGGAAAATGGAGCCTGTCTGAATGTTCAGAACGCGATGGTTTATTCTAATGACGCCCCGGGCGGAAACTGGCAGGGGATACGGATGTATTGTAGTGGCGATGACATTGGTGGGATGATTGTTCACGACGATCAGTATCGAGGCGTAAAACATTCGTATATAAGCAAAGGCGATGACGCGGGTGATTCAATTTATTCTGAGCCGAGTCCTGACTATTTTAAGTATGTCTATCTTGGCGGAGATGGTTTGACGCCGGTAGGTTATGGGTATCGCTCGGTGGCATTGATCATCGAAAATGCCTGTAAAGCTATAAAGATGCCCGAACTTGCAAAACGGCAGGAGCTGTTAAAACGATTTGATGATGAAGGTGTGATGGCTACGCCTGTAAACAGTGCGTATAACGAGTTGGTTATGGAGGCCGGGAGGCTTTCGATTTTGAATAATGGTAGAGAAGTTGAAATAACGTACGGTGAAAATGCCGGTGTGAATTTTCGGAAATATTAAAAAAAGGAAAAGGCAAAAATGGCAAAACAATTTCCACTTGAAGCGGTAGAGGTAGAGGCGGTATCGACCGAATTTAGAAAGATATCGGGCAAAATACCAAATGAGGAAACGATAAAGGAGATTGAACAATTACGCAGGGCCGAATCTCTTAGTATGCGCGGCCAGCCACCGATCATCTGGGACAGGGCAGAGGGGGTCAGTGTTTTCGATGCCTATGGTAATATGTGGCTGGATTTTTCATCGGGTGTTCTTATCACTAATGCAGGTCACGGCAGAAAAGAAATAGCCGATGCGATAATCAGCCAGGCCTCTAAGCCATTGCTGACGACATATTGTTTTTCCAATCGGCCGAGAATGGAACTTGTACAGAAACTGGTTTCTCTGGCACCTGACGGTTTGGATAAGGTGTTTTTGCTCAGTACCGGCTCGGAAGCTACGGAATGTGCTTTGAAGCTGATGCGGACAGGCGGTCGAAAGATCGGCGGCGACGCCAAAAATATTGTGGTTTCATTTGGTAATGGTTTTCATGGGCGAACAATGGGTTCGCAGCAGATGGGCGGATCGGCGGCAGGTAAGGCGTGGATAAAAAATCTCGACCCGGAACTGGTACAGGTGCCGTTTCCGGATGGGTATCTTTGTGAAGATACGAGCTTTGAGCTTTTCGAGAAGAGTCTGGCCCAACTTAATATCGACCCTGGTAATGTTGCAGGTGTAATTAGTGAGACTTATCAGGGAGCCGGACCGAATTTTATGCCGAAAGAATATGCTCAGGCACTTAGAAAATGGTGTGATAAACATAAGGCTTTGCTCTGCTTTGATGAGGTTCAGGCAGGGTTCGGCCGTTGCGGCAGGCAATGGGGTTTTGAGCTTTACGAGGTTGTGCCGGATATGTTCTGCATGGGTAAAGGTTTCAGCAGTTCGCTTCCAATTAGCGGCGTTATTGGTCGGGCTGAAATCCTGGATATGTACGGGCCGAATGAAATGACGAGCACACATTCCGGAAATCCTGTATGCTGTGCTGCGGCATTGGCAAACCTTGAAATTATTGAACGGGAAAAACTTGTGGAGAACTCCGCAAAAGTAGGTATTGTTCTTCAGGAAAATCTTAAGTCTATAAAAGCCGAGTTCTCCGACTATATAGGATTTGCGCCGGGAGCGGGATTGGTTGGAGGATTGTTGATGGTTAAGAAAGGTACTAAAGAAGTGAACTATGAATTGGCGTGGGAGATTGTCAATAACTGTTTCCGTAAAGGCCTGTTAATGTTTGCGCCGGTTGGAGTGGGCGGCGGATGTGTTAAAATCGCACCGCCTCTTTGTATTACCGCTGAAGCTGTTAAAGAAGGGTGCGATATAATTCGCCAGGCACTCAAAGAATCAATATAATTTTTTTGATAAGGACAAATCCCAAAATTTAATCTGAAGCGCAACATTTTTATCCGCTCCATAACACCTCAT
>CAZOPG010000329.1:0-2758 GCA_964581585.1 uncultured Planctomycetaceae bacterium
TTAGCGGGCTGATTAAAATAGCGAAGCGTTGCGCTTCAAATTAAAA
The DNA here is from genome assembly GCA_964581585.1 of uncultured Planctomycetaceae bacterium. Lineage (GTDB taxonomy): Bacteria > Planctomycetota > Phycisphaerae > Sedimentisphaerales > UBA12454 > CAZOPG01. The sequence continues at coordinate 47 of CAZOPG010000329.1, forward strand.
TTCAGGATATAACTTTGCCTCCACTGCTGACAAAAGTTTTTATCTGTGGTGCAGCCTCGGCAAAGGCTTCCGATATCGATGAGCATATCACAACATCTGACCAGTCCAACTCTGAACTGTCAAAATCATCCAGCCGGCTCTGTCTAAGGTTGATGGTTTCGTTAGATGCTGTTGACCCAATGGTTTTGATAACTGTCTTGAGCAGAAACATCTCTTTGTCGTCTTTACCGAGCAGCAGAATATTTACGGTTCTGTGTTTCGGAAGTGAAACTACCATATAATATTTATCGTCAGTACTTAGTTGGTCGCCGGCAGATAGCGATAGCTCAATCGGCAAAAGCATTTTACTATCGCCTGGGCTGGCTTCAAGTTGGACTTCATAGTTTCTCTGCTGATTGGCGTTGACGATTATATCCACCGAAGCCTTACTTACGTCGGTTATAGCCCTGGCTGTCAGGCTTCGTTTTTGATCAACTGTTGAATAATTAATGATGTTTGCATTTATACTCAGTTTCCCGTCTGAAAAGCTATCGACACTAACATCCGCTATCGCCGCATTGTCAATTGCTTTTTCTGAACGGATTGTTTTATACTCAATGTTCGCCACGGAAATCTGGTGTTCATAATCAATAAATTGCCGCAACGTTTTAGGCGTAAAATCACTGATAACCAGAGCGGATAACTTGTCTTTATCGCCGGCTTTGTCCGATGCTGTACGGATTTCCGACAAAAAGTCCTCCACCTGTGCGGAAGCGTGACAAATTTTCAGCCTTTTGACATACATGATGGCCTGTTCACGCCCAACCTGTTTAGTCCAATCACCTGAGGCCAGGGCACAAATATTGAATGAACCATTAATGTCGGCAGAGCGAATGTAGCCAAGTGCCGAGTCAATCATTTGGTCAAAATAAGTTTGCCCCGCATCCTTATACGACATTGAAATTGAGTTATCCAGGCCGAGATAATACACTCGATTCGTATCGTCTCTGGCTACCTGCATAAGCCACTGTGGACGGGCAAAAAGCATGGCAATCAGAATAATTATCGAACAGCGAAGTAATAATATAAGCAGGTCACGCAACCTCCGCCGATTCTGTGTTTGAATCTGGCCTGTCTGGAGAAATCGCAGCATGGCAAACCCGACGCGTTTGTATCTGGGCTTTGCCAACAGATGTGCAAGGACAGGCCCGGCTACAGCAGCTACCCCAAGAAGAAATGTCCACGCTACAAAACTCACATCAATCTCTTTCGTTTTGCAAGATATGCCACAAGTGCCTTATCAAGCGGTTTAGATGTATCAAGCAAACAATAATCGATATTGCTTTTGCCTGCGGTTTTCTCTATGTCATCAACGAAATCCGCAACTTGTTTGCGGTAGGCCTGTCGCAGCGATTCTGGAAATGCACGTATGCTCTGCCTGGATTCCAAATCCTCAAACTGGACGAGACCCTCGTAATCAAGGTTTAGTTCCTGATGGTCTAACGTTTGGAATAAAAGAATGTCATGGTTTAAGTGTCGCAAATGGGCCAGACCTTTGTGAATATCGTCTGTGTCGTCGAGCAAATCGGAAATCAATATAACAAGACCACGGCGAGTTGTCATATCAGCAACTGTATGAAGCATCTCTGCAAGTTTAGTTTGCATAGCAGGTTTATTGTTCGAAAGTGTGGTCAAGATCGCATTCAAATGTGTTCGCCTGGATTTGGGAGGCACCATTTTAATAATTTTTTCAGCAAACAACACCAGCCCGACTTTGTCATTTTGGCCGAGCATCAGATAACTTAATGCCGCGGCCAGAAACGAACCGTAATCCAGCTTACTAACCGACCCTTCGCTGGCAAAAGTCATGCTCCTGCTGCAGTCGAGCATGATGTAAACCGACAGATTTGTCTCCTGATGAAATTGTTTTATGTACAGCTTGTCACTTCGACCGAACATCTTCCAGTCGAGATACTTCAACTCATCACCAGGCTGATAATCCCTATGTTCACTGTATTCAACACTAAAACCGTGAAATGGGCTGGGATGCAAACCGGTAAAAAAACCTTCGACTGCGCATCTGGCAATCAGATCCATATTGGCCAGCTTACTCAAGGATACCGGGTCAAGATATTTATGGGTTTTCTTCAATACAAAATCCGTTTAATGAAACCATATTCCACTTAGGCCATTACAAATTGCTTATTTTGGCAAAGATACACGTTCGATGAGGTCTCCAAGAATATTCTCAATGCTGACAGCATCTGCTTCTGCATTAAAATTAGCGATCACACGATGCCGTAATACCAGTTTGCAAACTTTTTTGACATCATCAAAACTGGGCGTAACCCTACCCTTTATCAAAGCCCTTGCCTTGGCACCAAGTGTCATATATTGACCGGCTCTTGGTCCTGCACCCCATTTGAAATATTTCTTAACCATATCGGTTGCAAGTGGATCATCAGGCCTGGTCGCACGAGCCAGCCTGACGCAGTATTCAATTATAACATCACTGACAGGTGCCATCCGGACTATTTCCTGAAACAATAACATATCATCTCTGCTTAGAACTTGCTCTATAATATGCTTCTTACCGGTGGTTGTTTGCTTAACAATACGGTGTTCCTCGTCGGGACTTGGGTAGTCAATGTAAACCATAAACATAAATCTATCCAATGCCGCTTCCGGCAACGGATAAGTACCTTCCTGTTCGATGGGGTTCTGTGTCGCCAG
>CAZOPG010000330.1:0-2754 GCA_964581585.1 uncultured Planctomycetaceae bacterium
CCTCACGTACGGGGGCAGCCCGACCAATACTAACACAGACGGCGATTCGTTTAGTGACTGGTATGAGGTGCAGGAAGGTCACGGGCTCGACCCTACGGTCTATGATTCTGCGGGAGCAGTTGAGTATGGACGCTGGACTGTCATTAACAACCCATCCGACTACAACCTCTACACCTCCAACTCCATCACCGAGCTGGACATGGGCTATATGATGATTCAGACCAGCAATGCCTGGATGCGCATGAACCTCCAGCTCGAACAATGCATCGACCTCACCGAAAACGTCTGGACCAATGCTGGGGATGCCGTTGAGTGGCTGCGTGTCGCCCCGGAGGGTAAGGCGTTTTATCGGGTAAGGGGCGGAGAGTAGAAAGAGAATAGGTCTGTTATGATGTAGGCGGGTTTGCTGTCTCCGCTAGCACAATCTTTCAATGGTTTAGGAACGGGAACAGAACAGCCACAGTGGGAGCCGAACAACCGGATGAAGAGCTATCGCCTGCCGCTGCGCGTCAGTCGAAGCCTTTGCCGAAGCGTTAAAAGAAGATAAATAAAAAAACAGATTGAAAAGAGTTCAGAACTTCAGAGCTTTGTTTGATTTCACAGAAATCAACACTTGACAAAAAACACAAGCACAGGTACAATTGTACTTATGAAAATAATAGCAGATACAAATACTTTTTTAGCAGTCACTCTTAACGAACCTGAAAGAGATAAAATTATCAAACTTACTTTAGGTCACGATTTGATTGCCCCTAATATATTACCATTTGAAATAGGAAATGCATTATCAGCAATGCTGAAAAGAAACAGACTTGAACCTGATGATTTATTGTCTGTTTGGGATGCTACACAGCAAATACCAGTTGATTTGCGTAGCATTAATATTCGGGATGCAATTAAAATTGCATCAAAATTTAATATTTACGCATATGATGCATATTTTTTAGTATGTGCTATTTCTTTACGTTGTCCATTAATTACTCTAGATCGACGTATGATTGAAGTCGCTCAGAGTTTAGGTATTCAAATCATGGAGGTAATTTAATGAAAGTTTATACATATTCAGAAGCTCGGCAAAAATTCTCTACGATTCTCGACTTTGCAAAATCAGAAGATGTTGTTATTAAACGCAGAGGTGGAGACACATTCAAAATTGTATTTACAAAATCTTCTAAATCTCCTTTTGACGTTGCAGGCATAAAAACAAAAGCAACAACGAACGATATTCTTAATGCTATAAAAGAATCTCGAGCTTAAAATGATGATTAGATCTATAATCGCATTTAAACAAAAAATAACTTTTAACAAAAAGATGAAGGCGTCTCGTAAACTCGCGCCTCATCTCAACGTTGGCTACGAGATGGAGAATAGATACATTATGAGGAGTATCCTGTGATTGTTATGGCGATTGTGGCGCATCCTACGGATGCTTTCGATATGGTTGGTGGAACGTTGGCAAACCACATTGAACGTGGCGATGAGGTACACGTATGCTTTACACACGCTCGCATGCACGAGGATGCATTTCGGCTTGCGGACAAGATCCGAGCGGGAGATTCAAAGGCAACTCGGGAGGCAATTGAGTCCGAAAGTGAACACCATATTCAATGTGCCCAAGAGGCGTGCACCATCCTTGGCATTGAGAATGTCTCGACCATAGGATGCACGGATGAAATCCTGGCCTACACACCTGAGCTGGTTGGCAGAGTGGCAACTCGCATTCAGCAGGTTCGTCCGGACATCCTGATCACGCACAATCCAATGGAAAATGGCGGTGTACCGCCCCATGCAGTCTGCGGACAACTTGTGCTTGAAGGTATGCGATTGGCAAGGGGAGCACGGGCCAATGGCCTCACACCCCATCGCACAGCACAGCTCTTCCTTATCTGCAATCCGGGCTCGACCACATGGCTAGATGCCATGTCCGTCAATCGCTTCCCGGCCATTCAGATTGATGTCACTGCACATGTGGATAAGAAAGTCAAAGCCTTGTCGAGACTCGATGCCCAACACTACACACCACAGATGGCCGCAAAAGTGGTCGAAGCCACGGGGGGAATGGCGGCCGTCCACCAACGGGTCGCCTACACTGAGCAGTTCCAACCTTTCTACCCGGAGGTCTATCTTCATCTGCCAGTCAGCGAACATAACCTACGTCTCAGCCGAGAAACCTACGAGGACGGAAGTCGCCGTATCCGCTTCATTGCCCCCTATCAGGACGACGTTATGAAGGATCGACGATAGCAGATTCAACTTCAGCCAACAAAAAGATGGAGAATATTTGCTAATCACAAAATCCTCATCTAAACGTTGGATAAATAGGATATGTACACAGAAAGAACAATCGATATGTACGACGCAGGAACAGAGAGGCAGTTGTTTATTGATCATCGGTTTATTGAGTCTTGTGAAGGGGTTTCCTTGGTGATGAATCCCCCGCAGCAACCGTCGGAGCCAGTATTTGTTCCCGACCGTCCCTGGGAGGAAATGGGGATTTGCATGTACAACACGGTGATACGTGAAGCTCATGGGACATTTCGCATGTGGTATGGTGCGGTGATGAAGACCGGCTTGCCACAGGAAGGTGCGATTCGTCTCTGTTACGCGGAATCGAATGACGGTCTAAACTGGGAGAAACCATCACTGGGGGTAATCGAATTCCAGGGATCGAAAGACAACAACATCGTTGCACCACTCGAGGAGAAGCAGAGCATGCAGGGGGCCTGCGTCTTCCGTGATGAACGTGCTCCGGCC
>CAZOPG010000331.1:0-2750 GCA_964581585.1 uncultured Planctomycetaceae bacterium
TCTTTTAGTAGTTTCATGAAGCGTTGGCCGTATTCTATGTAATTGGCGTATTTGACATTTTCGTCAGACTGGATGGTTTCGTCGTGGAAAACTGTTGCCATGTGTGGCTCCATTGAAATGCCGCCATTATAACCGCTGTCGTACAAATCCTTGACTATCCGTTTCACATCGCCGTTGCCATCGCCTGGGAATGTGTATTTGGTGTTGCCGGCAGCAGTATCCCAGATGGCATCTTTGATATGCACATATTCGATGTGCTTTCTAATCTTGGTGTAAAACTCCCATGAAGATTGTTTTGGATATGGTTTTGGCTTTGTGCGGTCGTCTGTAAAGACAGGATTGCCGGTATCGAAGACGAGTTTAAGGCCGGGCACGTTTTCGAGGAGTTTGAGAGTATAATTGCAGCCCATGCCGCCATAGTTCATACAATTTTCGTGTACGGGAATAAGGCCGGCATTGGTGAACATTTTATGCAACTGGCGGAGGCGCCGGAATCGCTCCTGTTCCATCTGGTCGTCTGGGTTACGATCCTCAAGAACGGCGAAACTCATTATACGTATCAGCTTGCAGCCCAGACGCTGCATACGTGGAATTGCTCTCTTGGCCTCGGCGAGTGAAGAATCAAATGGCTCTGTGATCTTTTTGCTCCAGTTGGCGATTGCTGAGCCGAAACAGTTGATCTTTATGCCTGCTTGCTGCAACTTGCCGTAAACAATGTCGAATTCCTCGTCAGTAAGATCGTGTATGTTTTTGCCATTTACATTTCGACTTTCAATATTTTCCCATCCGAGCTGCTTTGTTGCGCGAATTTGGCCATCAATATCAATCGCGGCTTCATCTGCAAAACCCGTTAGATACATTTTTGCTTTCCTTCCTAATACGTTCCTTCTGTGCCCATTACTTTGTTCTGAGCTGCATCTTTGCTGGAGGTCGAGTTTTTGAACTGCTCCCGGAGTTTTTTGTAAAACAGGTCGTCGTCGATTGGTAGATCGACCCAATCGTCCTGCCAACTCGATAAGAGCATTGCATTGGACAACTCAAGGCTTTTTATTCCTTCTGTACCTGGAGCGAGAAGCGGGGTGTTATTTAAGATTGCCTCAGCCCAATTTTTGGTGATGCCCTTGTGTCCTTCCGCTTCACCTTCAATGGCGATTTCAATTTTCTTGCTTTTTGGCTCACCAAAACCATCCTTGAATTCCCGGTTGAACTGACGTTCCGGGACATCTGTTTTCCAGAAAGTCAGCTTGTTGTCTTCCATAACTATTTTCCCATTGTTGCCGGCAATTTCGAGGCGGTTACTGCCGGGCGTTTCGCCTGTGGAGGTAATAAAGACGCCTGTAGCGCCATTTTCATACTCCACATAAGCAGTAACGTCATCTTCAACTTCGATATTGTGGTATTTACCAAAAGCACAGAAGGCCCGGACACGAGTAGGCATGCCGCATATCCACTGCCAGAGATCAAGCTGGTGTGGACATTGATTCAGGAGCACACCGCCGCCTTCACCCGCCCAGGTGGCACGCCAACCGCCTGCGTCAAAATAGCTCTGCGGACGATACCAGGTAGTTATAATCCAGTTGGTTCGTTTAATTTCGCCCAGTTGATCTGAGCTAATCATATCCTTTAGTTTTTGGTGGATAGGGTGGGTGCGCTGATTGAACATGATGCCAAAAACTTTATCGCTTTTTGTGGCAATGGCATTCATCCGGTGGACATCTTTGGTATAGACTCCGGCCGGCTTTTCCAGCAGGACGTGCAAACCATTCTCCAGTGCCGCGATAACCAGTTTGGGATGGTCATAATGAGGGGTCGCGATCAATACCGCATCCACGCTGCCGGATTCAAGAAGCTTTTGCGCATTACAGAAAAGCTCAACATTGATTTGAGTACCCAGATTTTCCTTCGTCCGGTTGAGATTATCGACAGATACATCGCAAATAGCGGTCAGTTCGACATTTGGCACCTCGCCGGTGGCAAGATATTTGGCATGGCCATTGCCCATTGAACCACAGCCAATAAGCCCTATACGAATTTTATTCATAGTTTTAATCCTTATTTTTATAAAAAACTACCTATAAACCATACTCCTACCGATTGTCAAAACAAATAATCTCAAACTGAGGGTTTTTGGTGGATTATTCTGGGTGGTGTGTAGGGTGTTTTAGTATTGACAACGTGGGAAAAAGCTGTAGTATTAAGGGGATGAAGCCAAATTCTCAAAGTAACACTAATAATGTCCCTGGCAGCGGTAAAGCCCAAACTGTGGGGGGGTATCTTTTGTCGGCTATCGGAATGGAAGAGGAGATTAGCAAAAGCGTTTATCAGGATTATATGAATCCAGCAAACTGGCCTAGAGGCGCCGATAAGAAGATTCTTGCCAAAATTCAGGCGTATCTGGAAATCCTGATCGATCAGACTGAAGAACATAGAAGCAGACTTATCAAACTAAAGAGAAAGCTTTCGGAATAATGATTGACCGAGATGCCAAAGAAAAACTGATAAAAGAGTTCAGAATGATGCAGGAGTTTGAGGCGTCAGCAAGGGACTATTATTTGAAAGCTGCTGGCGACCCTGTTGTTTGTGGCGGCGAGATTGGCGCAGAGTTTGGGCGTATTGCAAGTCAGGAAGAGTCGCACATAAAAATTGTGGGTAAGATCATAGCACTTATCAAGGAAAACCTTTGAGATTTCTCGTGAAGTGAATTCTTCAAGGCAGTACGAATTAAAATCATTGAACACTTGTTTGGAAGG
>CAZOPG010000332.1:0-2750 GCA_964581585.1 uncultured Planctomycetaceae bacterium
AAATTGACAATATTATAATAGAGGTGAACGGGCCGGAGCTGCCGGGTTTTGACGGCAGTTGCTGCGAGTATTTCAAAATTCTTCAAAAAGCAGGCTTAACTGAACAGCGGAATGAACGTGCCGAGTTTAACATTACAGATCCAATAAGCATCTCCGAGGGAGGCTCTTCCATATATGCGCTCCCAAATCAGACCGAAACGCTTGATATTACATACGATTTGGATTATACCCAGCACACCGGTATCGGCAGACAACTTTTGAGTTGCAGCTTGAGCACAGATTATTTTGAAAAAAATCTGGCTTCCGTCAGAACTTTTCTGCTTGAAGCTGAAGCGAAGCAATTTCAGGCTCATGGTATCGGAACACACCTCGGCCCACGCGATATACTCGTAATCAACTCGGATGGCCCCATTAAGAACAGTTATCACTTTCCAGATGAGTGTGTCCGTCACAAAATAGTCGATCTTATAGGCGATCTTGCCCTTACCGGCAGAAATATTACCGGCAGAATTGTTGCCTATAAAAGTGGGCACTCACTGAATCAAAAACTTGCCAGAAAACTGGCTGAACAAGCCATGCACTATGACCGCATTTCCAGTCGCGGCACCGATGCTCTGCTGGACATTCGTCGAATTCAAAAAATCCTCCCGCATAGATATCCATTTCTGCTGGTCGACAGGGTAATCGAGATTGAAGGAGACAGGCTGATTAAAGGTCTCAAAAATGTTACCTTCAATGAGTTGTTCTTTCAGGGACATTTTCCAGGCACACCAATTATGCCAGGCGTTCTCATCCTTGAAGCAATGGCACAGGTCTCAGGATTGCTGTTCGCACAGAAGCTTGAGCATACTGGTAAACTTGCGGTGCTGTTGAGTATGGACGGTGTGAAGTTACGAAGGCCTGTCGTTCCCGGCGACCAGCTGATATTAATTTCCGAGGCCGTAAGGCTGCGAAGCAGAACAGCACTGTGTAGATGTCAGGCGATGGTTGGAGACGAAAAAGCCGCCGAGGCTGAGATCAAGTTTATGCTTGTTGATGATGATGCGATTTAAAACAGGCAATAATGATCATATTTATTAAACCAGGAAAAAATAGTAATGAGCAAAATACACTCCAGCGCCGTAATTGACAAAACAGCTCAATTGGCCGATGACGTGGTGGTTGGCCCGAATTGTGTGATTGAAGGGGGAGCCTGCCTTGGGCCCGGCTGTGTTCTTGATGCCAATGTGGTAATCGCAAAAAATGTCATCATTGGCAGTAATAATATTTTCTATGCAAGCTGCGTGATTGGCAGAAATCCTCAAATACTTGGGTTAGGCATGGATGGCGACTTCGGAAAACTCGAAATAGGAAACGGAAACATAATACGTGAACAGGTAACTATTCATCCGAGTGTGCATCCCGAAAAAAACACGATTATTGGCAATGAGAATATGATTATGATAGGCGTCCATATTGGTCACGATTGTATCTTTGAGGACAAGGTTGTCATAAGCAATTATTCTCAGATTAGCGGTCACTGCAAAATTGAAACGGGTGTCTGGCTGAGCGGCAATGTACAATTGCACCAGTTTGTTACGCTTGGCAAATGGAGCTATGCCGCCGGTTTTGCCGGCATTAATCATGATGTGCCGCCGTTCGTTATTGTCAGCGGTCATTACCCTCCACAGATACGAGTTATTAATAAGCGAGGTTTAGACCGTGCTGGTCTGGATGAACAGCAGCAAAAGGCAATATCAGACGCCTTTAAAAAGATATTCCGAAATGGAGGACCCCTCCTTGAAAACGCAAAGGAACTTTCGCAACAGCCTGGAATTGATGAAAATGTTCATGCAATGGCTGACACAATAATAAACAGCAGTAAACATCGTTTCGGAAGGTATCGTGAAAGCTTCCGCTAAAAATAACATATTCATATTAGCCAAATCATAGGAAATTTGATGGACAAAATTCGTACAGCAGTTGTTGGTGCCGGAAAGATGGGCAGGATCCACGCCAAGGTCTATAGCCAGCTGCCTCAAAGTCAATTGACAGCAATAGTCGATGTAAAAAAGGAAAACGCCCAATCTCTGGCCAAGCGTTATGAATGTGAAGCTTTTGATGATTGCTCAAAGCTCATCGGAAAAGTTGATGCCGTTACAATAGCGGCTCCAACGGTACAGCATCTCGATCTTGCTAAGATTCTTATTGAAAACAACATAGCTGTTCTTATTGAAAAGCCCTTAGCCGCAAATGCAAAACAGGGCAAGAAAATTGTCAGCCTTGCCAAAAAATATAATACAGTAGTAGCGGTAGGGCACTCCGAGCGGTGTAATCCTGTTATCCAGGCTATGAAAAGGCTTCACATTGAACCGAAATTCATCGAGGCGATTCGCGTCAGTCCCTATTCTTTTCGTTCAACAGACATAGGCGTAGTTCTCGATATGATGATTCACGACATTGATATAATCCTTGCATTGGCTCAGAGTAAAATAAAAAAAATAGATACCGCCGGAGTCAATGTTATTGCCGATTTTGAAGATATCTGCAACGCGAGAATCGTTTTCGAAAACGGCTGTATTGCAAATATTACTGCATCAAGGCTGGCACTGGAAACCACAAGAAAAATCAGGGTGTTCAGCAAGCAGGCTTATCTAAGTCTGGACTTTCTCAAAAAGGACGGCCTTGTCATCAAAACCGCCCCAAATGTGGACGTTGTCAAATGGATCAAAGAACGGCAGAATGAAGGCGGTTTCAATTTTACCGGAATA
>CAZOPG010000333.1:0-2748 GCA_964581585.1 uncultured Planctomycetaceae bacterium
TTAGCGGGCTGATTAAAATAGCGAAGCGTTGCGCTTCAAATTAAAATTCAGGTTTTTTAGATAATCCACAGATTTTCTGTTAGTTTTTTTGAGAAATGATTAAAAAAATAGCATTATTCGGTGGTACGTTCGACCCTTTCCACGAAGGTCACATACAAGTGGTTCAATACGCCGCGAATAAAATCGGTGCCGAAAAAGTGATTTTGATTCCGGCAAAACGATCCCCACACAAAAAAAGTATGCCGATCGCGAGTACCGAAGACAGAATCAAAATGATTTCATTGGCGATCGCGGGCAAAAGCAACTTTGAGATAAGTGACTGCGAAATAAAACGCCCTGATCCGAGTTATACGCTTGAAACCATCGAATATTTTCGAAGCAAATACCCTCCTGATACCAAACTGTATTGGTTAATTGGTGCTGATAGCCTTAAAGACTTCGTCAAATGGTACAAAATTGGGAATTTAATGGATATATGCCGAATATGCGTAATGTACAGAGCGGGTTTTGAGGAACCGAGTTTTGATAAATTTATCCCTGTTTTTGGTCGCGCACATGTAGAACGGCTTGTTGAAAGCGTAATTGAAACGCCTTTGATAGACATAAGCAGCACAGATATCAGGGGAAAAATTGATGCGGGACAAAACGTCGAAAAGTTGGTTCATCCTGACGTGCATAAATATATTATTGAAAACAACCTTTACAAATAGGTTTTTTAGCTGTCTGGAAACATCATTGCGTCGGCAAATTCATCCTGAAAGCCTGGATCGAGAGACAGTTCTATGTGTTTGGCGGTAGCTGCGATCTGTTCAGCTTTCTTACGGGCGTCGGACGAAAGCAGTGCCCACTTAGCGCCAGCCAATGAAGCGTTGCCGATATAACTTATTTTTTGATGGTCGATTTGGTTTGGCAGCAGACCAATTCTCTGAGCATTTGCACGGCGGATAAAGCTTCCAAAACCTCCTGCAATAAGAACTCGCTTGAGGTCGCTGACTTTTATACCGGCTTTTTTGAGCATAATATTAATTCCTGCCCGAATAGCTCCTGTAGAGAGTTGAAGTTCTCTTATGTCTCGTTGTGTGAAGACTATTTTCACCTCATCTTTTCCATTAGCTGATTCTGCGAGAAGAAATTCGAGTTGACCGTCGGAGTTTTCGCAAACTCTTTGCTTTATTTTATCAGGGGTTGTTTCCGGCAATTCATCAGGACTCAGCAGGCGGCCCGTTGAACAGATCAATCCTGCCCGGAGCATTTCTGAGGTCAGGTCTATAATCGCGCTTCCGCATAATCCAACAGGTTCAACATTGCCGATGGTGCTGCAACGGATATCGTCGGTGAATATTATTTTTTCAATTGCTCCGGCGGTAGCCCGCATTCCACAGGATATACGCGCACCCTCAAACGCCGGCCCTGCCGCAGTTGAAGCGGCGAGCATTTTGCCGTCTTTTGCCAAAACTATTTCGCCATTGGTACCGATATCGACAAAAAGAACCGGCCCTGGTCCATCGGATATCTCTGAGGCCAAAATACCAGCGACGGTATCGCCTCCGACAAAACCTCCGATTACGCCGAACACATAAGCCAGACAGTGATTATTAATTTTTATGTCAAGTTCAGATGCTTTAAAAATAAGTCCGCCACTGAAAGCCGGAGCAAATGGTACTGTTCCAAGTGGAGCAGGGTTAATACTGCAAAGCAAATGTTCCATAGTCGTGTTGCCTGAAAAGGCGATTTCATAAATATGTTCCGTTGCGACGTCGGCGTCGGCACAGAGAGTATTGATCATAGAGATTATTTCCGTTACCACAGCGTTATGCAGTTTGGCAAGATTGTCAGCAGCGGCATCGCAATGCTGAATACGACTCAATACGTCATCCCCAAAAGAAATCTGAGGATTCATCCGTGACACAATTGCCAACTCTCGTCCTGTACACAAATGTTCAAGAGAAGCGACTATAGTAGTGGTGCCTATGTCAAATGCCACGCCGAAACATTTTTCTGTCGTATCGCCCGGCTCAAAGTTGATAAGTTTATGATCCGCAAGCACAGCGGTACCCTTAAAGTCATTATCGCGCAGCAGTCCGGGCAGTTTTTTTAATTGGTCAAGATTTATTTTGCAAGGGCCCACGGCACGTTGAAGTCTGAGCAGATCGGCTGCATTGTCCTCAAGTTCCGGCGGATCCATATCAACATACATTTTTCTGATCGATAGTTTAACTTCGGTGCTGGAGGCATTGGACTCTGTGAGTATCTGATGTTCTCCGGCCAGCCGCGAGGTTTGGGGCAATTCGATTACCATTTCAGATTCAATATTATTTTGACAGGCCAGTCGCCAGCCCTGTTCAAGGGCTTTTTTATCGAAAGCGCTAATATCTGCTTCGGTTGGTTTTGCCGTGCCAGAAGTTATTTTGACCGAGCACTTCTGACATGTACCGGCTCCTCCGCAGGGCGTATTGATCGTCAGCCCGGCCCGGCCGGCAGCTTCGATTATCTTGGTGCCGCCAAGAACGTAAACACTCCTGCCATAAGGTTGGAAAACGACACGAAATTGCTGTTCAGACATAATAGAAATCCTGTTTTATATAATAGCTTTATAGTAAAGACATGGTCCTTGTTGTTCCGGGGCAATTTTACCCTGGCTGAGCAGTTCCTCAACATATTTAACAACTTCATTACGGCTAATTCCGAGCCCAACTGCGATATCTTCATTCGAACATGGCCGGCGTTTTAGCATTTCAAGAACATTTT
>CAZOPG010000334.1:0-2745 GCA_964581585.1 uncultured Planctomycetaceae bacterium
TCATATATAAATATACTAAATAATCAAGAACGCTAACCGGCTATTCAACTGATTTAAGTCGCTACGAATCAATTGAATAATCGGTTAGTGTTTTTGGTTTCTAATATAATATAATTTCTTAAATTATTAACCAAAATAAAGGAGAAAGAAATGTGCTCATGTTTATCAACTGCACAACCAGAACTGTACTCAGAAAATCTGTTCGTCTGTGACTTTTGTCACCGAGCAGCAGAATACGATGTTGAAGCCATGATTGATGGTGGAGAGCGATCCGTCTGGCTGTGTGGCGAATGTGATAAATCTAAACAAATCCTTAAAAACTGGGAGATTATTAAATGATTAAAGATGATCTTAAGAATTATTTAAAAGCCGGTTATCCGGCCCTTTGCGTACTAACCCAAGAATCCCATCGAGCAGAACAATTATTAATCTGCGAGGACTGGGATTTCTCCGTCTGGGATTGTAACCAAGGAATCAGAAAAGCAGGCAGTACCCAGGTACTTGATGAGATCAGGGACCCTGTTGAAGCTGTTAACTGGTTGTCTATGTATAATGACACCGTTTTAATCGCTAACAACCTGCATCTGTTCCTGGACATCCCTGAAGTTATCCAAGCTATCCAAAATGGAACAATCCGCTGGAAAAGCATCGGCTGTGCACTGATAATGATTTCACCTGTAATACAGATGAGACCAGAAATCGAAAAATATTTTACCATTATTGATCTGCCCCTACCCGACGAAATTACACTGATTAATCTGCAAAAAGAACTTTGCAGCAGTGTTAATGTCAATATCAATAAAAAAGCAGCCCGTGCAGCAAAAGGCCTTACAGAGTTTGAAGCAGAAACAGCATTTGCACTCTCATTAATTAAAAAAGGCTATTGTTCAACAAGAATAATCTCAGAGGCGAAATCTCAAATGATTCGCCGGTCAGGATTAATGGAGCTCTGGGAACCAGCTGATATTAAAGATGTTGGAGGTTTAGATAACCTTAAATCTTTTATCAGCAATCGTTCCAGAGCGCATGAGCCTGGAAACGAAAATCTACCACGCCTCAAAGGAGTTATCCTTTGCGGTATTCCTGGAACTGGAAAATCTTTAGCTTCTAAAGCAACTGCCAGCTTATTAGGATGGCCTTTGATCCGATTAGATATAGGATCGCTTAAATCATCCTTGGTTGGAGACAGTGAAAGACGCATCAGAGAAGCAACAGCAGTAATTGATGCCTTCGGTGAAGTAGTTGTATGGATTGATGAAGTGGAGAAGGCTTTCGCCGGATCTAAAAGTAGTGGAGAGCTTGATGCTGGTACAACGGCAAATATGTTCAGCCACTTTTTAACCTGGGTCCAGGAAAGCGATACCTCTGCCATCATCATGGCAACTGCAAATGATATTTCAAAACTTCCACCTGAATTTATCAGAGCTGGAAGATTTGATGCAGTGTTCTTTGTAGACCTGCCAACGACAAAGGAACGTGTTGATATTATCAGAATTATGAATCGTAAATATGGTTCTGATATTCCAACCACCTATGCTCAAAAGTTGAATGGCTACACAGGAGCTGAGATTGAACAGCTTGCAAAGGATTCTCTTTATGATGGACTGGATGAAGCAATAACTGCTTTGGTCCCTCTATCGAGAGTCATGCGAGATGAAATCAACACTCTTAGAGACTGGGCTAAAAACCGGGCTCGTCCAGCTAATACGCTTGAGGACGAACCCAAGGATCAAAGAAAGATCAGGCAAATACCAAAAGTATCTTAAAGGAGATTAATTTTGAGTCATATTTCTAAAATCGAACTTGAAATTCGTGACTTGGAATCATTAAAACAAGCTTGTAAAAAGCTTGGATTCCAATTCATGGAAAATCAGAAGCATTATACCTGGTACGGTAAATGGGTTGGTAATCAACCTTTACCAGACGGTATATCAGAAGAGGATCTTGGAAAATGTAAGCACGCCATCCATGTCCCTGCCGCAGTATTTGAAATCGGTGTTGTCCAAAGAGACAATGCTTACATACTGCTATGGGACTCTTGGATTGGTGGTGGTCTACAAAAACAGATTGGCAAAGATGCTGGTATTTTAAGACAAGCATATGCCATTGCATCTGTAAAAAAAGAATCCCGAAGAAAGGGTTACCGAATTACAGAGAAAAGAATGAAAAAAGGCGTTCGCCTGTCTCTTACATTTTAAACTACCCTCCCCCCTTTCCATAAATCTTTCCAAAAACAATCCACCTATAAAATCAAATTTTAAACCAGGAGTGTTTCAAGTGAAGCAAATAATTATCGACGTAATGGACGATGGTGAAGTCAAGATAGAAACCAAAGGTTTTCAAGGCAAGTCCTGTATTGAAGAAGCTCAGTTTCTAAAAGATCTGCTGGGAGAAGAAAAAGCGAGAAATCTTGTTCCGGCATATTACATCAGAAAGAAAACAGCAATTCGTAAACATCTGCCATTGTGCGGATAAAACAAAGGAAAAAATAAATGAATGATTTCAGCGACATTTTTAAAAAAGCATGTTTGATTCAATTATCAAGCAGTGTCTGGCAAAGTAGCCGTGTGTTAAACCAATCGGTTTTGGCAGAAAAAATTGGTCAAGATAATGACTGGTTGAGAGGAAGAAAATTTCTGATTAACCCTGAACTTCTTGGTCCTATTAAAACCGCTGTACAACAGGCAAGGAAGACTGTGCAAAAGCACTCTCTGCCTTTCCCAATCACAAGCATCTATCTGATTC
>CAZOPG010000335.1:0-2738 GCA_964581585.1 uncultured Planctomycetaceae bacterium
ACGAAAAATTTACCACTACCCGCGTAGTACACGCCATGGGATATCCGATCTGGACACCACTGCTTGGCCCAGCTATTTTTGGTGGTGGAATTATTTACCCAGGTGTAAAAGATCATCTTTCTGTCGGCATGATCGTGGGTGCAGACTGGAAATATCGCGATTTTAATCCTCAAGATGCATTGGTAAGGTTTAAAGAGCATAAATTTGTAAAACAATTCATCGAAGACGGCGAAGTTGTCGAAGCTGGTGCTCACATGATACCCGAAGGAGGCTACTATGCTGTGCCGAGGGACCCCGCTACCGATTCTATCGGCAAGGGCAATGTAATGCTGCTTGGTGACAGTGCTGGTTTTGTAAATATGCAAAAGATCAAAGGCCTCCACCACGCTATCGATTCCGGTATGCAGGCAGCTCATGCAATCGTCGCGGCTTATGACGAACCTGAAAACGCAGCTGTCAAATATACCGAACTGGTTGAAGCTTCTAATATAGATACGGAAATGAAGTCAGCGATGAATTATCGCCAGACAGTAGCTAAATTTGGCAATCTCATAGGCTTCCCTCTTTCCGTACTCGGCAAACTGCTGCCTAAATTCAACGTTGAAGAAGATTACGAAGCAATGACCGAAGCCAACTACAGGCTTAAGCCAGATCAGAATTTTGATAAAGATACCTTTACTGCTGTTGCAGCTACCGAACACCGCGAAGAACAGCCATCGCATTTGGAGATTATCAACCCGAATATATGTGCGCAGAAGTGTTTCCCGAAATACAAATGTCCATGTATAACCTTCTGTCCAGCAGGTGTCTATGAAACGATCAACAATCAGCTAAAAGCAGCTAACCCTTCAAACTGTCTGCATTGCAAAACATGTCAACGGAAATGCCCGTTCGATAATATCAGATGGACAGTCCCCGAAGGCGGCGGCGGACCACGCTATAAGAGAATGTAAAAACTCATCGGACACAATATTCTATTTTCTTCGAAAATTTCTGAAAAAAGTTTAATATTTGACCAAAAACGTGGGCTTATTTTGCATTTATCCTGAAAGTTCTTGCATGTGGAGACAAAATGGTGTCAAGAATCTATCGGGAAATATTGACCGTGTAAATTCCAGAATGATAGCAGTATCTAAAAAAAAGTCGGTCTGAGAACGATTTACGAACCTGAGAACGATTTACGAACCCAAGCCGACTTGCATTATTGACACAGGCACATCTAACTTTAAAAGGCTCGTTAGGTTGATCCCTGCATTTTTTATTTAACCTCTACGCATTTTTCCTTCTGCGAAGCAGTAAGCCACCAAGCCCCAGCAGGGTTAGCGTCGCCGGCTCTGGAATCTGTACCAGGTAGTAGCATGTCGGCAACCCGCTGTATGTAGAATGAGAGGGAAACGTATTGGGGAGCGCATTGTCGTAGTTGAACGACACGTATTTTATCGGCACCCTAAAGTCGCCCGGGCCACCCAACTGCGCACCAGGATCATCATGGACGGCCATGAACCAGTAAGTACCTGGGTTCAGCGTCACCGGGTTGGTCACGGGAATTAACGTATCACTATTGGCCGGTAGATGATAGGGATTCGTCTGGGCAAGCTTCGTACCTGGATTCCCGCTACTGTCGGAGTATATCCCGACCTTCACGTAAGAGTCAGAACCCCTGGTAATGACGCCGACGTCCGTCAACTCCATTTGCTGAGGGACATATATCGCAAACCCCAGAAGGTAGTTCGGGCTGACGGCTGCATATATGTTGCCAGCCATAGTCGTGTATCCGTACTTGATGGTAGTTGCCCGGGCTGGCGACACAGGCCACGCTGCAAACGCCGTGAATAACAACAGAACAATTGTAAGTTTCTTCATCTAAAATCTCCTTCACAAAGTTTCAGGTTACATAAAATCAATCTTTTCATAATTGAGTTCCCCCAAAAAAACTCGCTTATCATCAACCGAAGAGATTAAGCTGGTGAAAGGTAAGGGGGAATCGGAAGATAACCAAGGCACCCTGACACATGCCTCAAACTCTCACTTCTCCCGCCTTCCATCGCTTTCAACCTCCATTCTTGTCGTTTCATAGGCCATAACAAAACAAGACCTATTAACATGTAAACCCATTCTACCCATCCCCTGTCCTGAATTGCAAGAGAAAAATGGTGAAAATTTTAAGTTTTTTAAAAACTTCCTAGCTTTTCCCGGACTACTGCCTATTTTGAGCTGTTATATGATAGTTTTTTACAGTTAGCCAGCAATTTTGTTGTTAACTTGGCATCATAACCAGTCACCAATTGGCAATTGTTCCACCTATTGTATCGTAATTATTGGGGGACAAATCAAGCAGAAAAGGAGGCTTAGGTTGGAGCAAAATAGTGTGTAAATGGAGACATATGAGAAAATATCAAAGATGCTTTTATCATAACACTCTGTTTTACAGTTAGTTACAAGATGTCACTATTCCGTGTCATAGGATTCAATATCTGCATGATTGATTAAACTTGTTTTCAACGATGTTTGTTTGAATATTGCTGGCGAGATCTTCCGGCGCAGAGTTTTTCTGCAAATTTGTTACTTAGGAAATTGTGTATTGTCGACTATTGCCAGTTTTTTGGAAAAATGATAGAAGCTGGTGCGATATTGAATTTTCTGCTCAAACCTTCCAATAGTGCCTCAACTCTTCTTATCTGGCATTCGGTAGGCATCGCTTTTACGCCGTCAGCTATAATACAAATCAGGATAGTCTG
>CAZOPG010000336.1:0-2729 GCA_964581585.1 uncultured Planctomycetaceae bacterium
GAGCAGAAGAACTTAAGGTGCTTCATAGCGGTATTCGCAGAGCTGGCGATATGTTCGGTTGTGTACTTATAGGCGGGGATATCACAAAATGGGACAAGCCGTTAGCGATTAGTTCAACTGTACTTTCTCGGCCAGGTAAAACCGAGCCTGTCCAGCGTAGTGGTGCCAGGGCTGGCGATGTTATTTGTGCAACGGGTTTACTGGGCGGGTCGCTGGCAGGGAGGCATCTCGAATTTGTTCCGCGAATAGAGGAGGCTTTGGCGATTGCCGAGGCTGGGGCAACAGCCATGATTGATTTGAGCGATGGAATTAGTTCCGACTTAAATCATATCTGTCGAAAGAGCAAAGTCGGTGCGATTGTCGATGCGGATAAGATTCCTATATCTGATGCGGCTAAGAAATCCGGCGATCCTGTCAAATCAGCTCTAAATGACGGAGAAGATTTTGAACTGCTTTTCAGTATATCCAAATCTGATTATCAAAGCTTGGTAAAAGAATGGAAAATGGAAGTTGCAATTACGGAAATAGGGCTTATCAATGATACAGATAAAATTCAATTAAAAACCGCTGATGGTAAGTTATGCGATTTGCCGCCTTGCGGATATGACCATCTTAAAATTGACTGATTAAATGGATAAAAAAATATTATCAAAATCGGTTGAAGAAACCATTGAGATTGGCAAGGAGATCGGCCGGAAATTAAAAGGTGGTGAGGTTGTTTGTCTTATCGGGCCTTTAGGCAGCGGCAAGACACATCTTATTAAGGGTATTGCCGCCGGAGCCGGGGCAAAGGATGCTCATCAGGTCAACAGCCCTACTTTCGTACTGATAAATGAATATTCTGGCAGGCTTGAAATTTTTCATATCGATGCCTACCGCATAGAATCAATAGAAGAATTCGAAAGACTTGGTGTTTATGATCTTATCGGGCCAGGATCGATAGTATTGATAGAGTGGGCTGATAAAGTCGAGGCTGCTTTGAGGGGCATAGACTGTATAAAAATAAAATTGGCTCATATCGGAGCTGATGAGCGTCAGATACACATCATAAATATGAATGACACCAAAAGCAGTTAATAAATTTATCTGTCAATTTGATCGTAACTCCTTATTTACCACTCCCTTACTGTCGGGGCTCTGATTACAAAATGCGCAAAGGTCAATTCTAATTGGTATAATCGAGTAATTATCGTTTTTTTTATCATTTATTTGGCATATCTATTTTTTATTACTATGTTTTTTGGTGTTCTAAGGAAATGTATTTATTTGTTTAAGTAGCTTGGCTATGAAGTCGAAAGCAAAAACTGAAGCACAAACAGAAATTAGTTATATTTGGAGTAAGAAAAATGAGAAAAAGTGGTTTTACATTAGTTGAGATTTTGATCGTGATCGTGGTACTTGGTATCCTCGCGGCAATCGTTGTTCCGCAGTTTAGCGATGCCAGCTCGGACGCCAAAACCTCCAGCCTGGTCAGCAACCTTCAGACTATTCGTTCGCAGATTCAGATGTACAAGATACATCACGGTGGTGAGTTGCCTGGCGATGGTACGGCCAGCGTTACTGACGCTCTGACAAAGTACACTACATCTGCTGGTGCAGCGGCAGCGGTGCAGGCCCCTGTCTCAGGGGTATATGGTCCTTATCTGCAATCGATTCCCAAAAATCCATTCACTGACAAGACCACCATTGATGAGGATGGCACGGTTGGTGACAACAATGCTGGCTGGGAACTGAATACGACTACTGGTGCTTTCCAGGCGGATGACAGTGTTGCCCACGCGGCCCTGTAATTCTGTGTAAGATTGTGTGTTATATATAATAACGGTATAACAACAGTCCAACTCCGGAGAGATTGGTGAATATACCGGAGGTGATATATAGCGTTGCTGACCAGTCTGAAGTAGCCGGACTGGTCAGCTTTTTTTTTAGGAAACATATTGAGAAAGCATCGGCACAATCAAAAAGGTTTTAGTCTTGCTGAGGCACTGATGGCTATGGTGGTGCTCGCAATTGCCACAGCTGGTATTGTTCTTCCTTTCTCCAGTGCCGCGACTGTGCAATTCGAGGGAACCACTCGAACGTTGGGAGCTAAGCTTGCCGGCGATCTGATTGAAAGAATCATCTCTGCAGATTTCGACCAGATAGTAGCTGCTTATGACGGGTATTCCGAATCGGCTGGGCAGGTAAAAGACCTTGATGGAGTAACTCTTTCCGACTCTTTGTATGCGAGATTCAGCCGAGACGCTACGTGTAAGTATTTTTATGTACCCGGCCAGTCAGGGCTTGGGAGTCCGAATTTCATAAAAATTATTGTACGGGTTTATTACGATGGAAATCAAATAGCAGAGCTTATAAGACTTAAGAGCGAATAAAAATGTGCAGGGGAAAAAACAAATACGGTTTTACGTTAGTGGAGCTACTGGTGGCTCTGACCGTCAGCAGTATAATATTAACAGCTGTTGCTTCATTGGCTTTCGCGATGAGTTCAGCCTATGATGCCAGCGATGAAACGGCAGAGGTACAGAGCAGACTTCGCATCACAACGTTAAGGATATCGGAGTTAATAAGAAACAGCAAATTGATTTTGGGAAACAGGGGAGACAGAATCGCTCTTTGGCAAGGTGATTTCAATGGTAATAATACGATAAATCCCGATGAGGTTGTTTATATCGATTCAGGCAATGGTAGGAGCTATATCAGACTTGTTGAGTTTGATCCTTCTGGGGTTT